>JAAEKY010000915.1 GCA_024227235.1 Desulfobacteraceae bacterium
AGCTAAAGCAAAATCGTTTCGGGTCTGACCTTTAGGTTATGAAATAACCGGGCTAAAATCTTGGTTCCTATATTCCTATAAATAGTAATGAAACCGTTCCTACTTATAGGAATTCAGGGGTATCGTCCTTACCAAAACTTTATTGTAAAATTCATAACATACTGTTAATATTGATAAAATCAAATTATTCGATCCTATGGCACGCTTTCTGCTTTTCCTAATAGAAAAACATAAAAAAGATTAAAACAAAAGGATCATGAATGAAAATATTATTATACGCAAATGATTTAAAGAGGTTGGGATGGAGACTAAAAGATATGATACATACACAAGCCTCTGAAATGCAGGTTAACGTCTACAGTTCAATTGATCATTTTAGCCAAATACTTCAGCAACCACTGAACAATGTCACTGTTGTAATTTTAATAGTTGCATCCAGAGATGAACTGGTTCAATTCAATTCTAAAAAAGCTCTCTTTGATAATATCAGAGTAATTCTGATGTTGCCTGATAGAAAGGAAGAGACACTCTCATTGGGCCTTAAAATGAAAACAAGCTTTGTCAGCTATGTTGACAGTGATTTGCAAGATGTTGCATCTGTTTTAGCACAAATTCAAAAAAACAAAGGAGAATAGATAAGATGGATGACTCTTTAGAAAAAATGGATCAGACAATAAATAAAAATTAAATATTGAATTAAATTTCAACCTAAATAATGGAGACAAATAAAATGAAGAAACGATCGCTAAAATTTAAACTTATTATAGGCGGAATTCTGGCAGTTGTTGTCCCTTTAGCAGTGGTAGGACTTTTTGCAATTAACAAATCATCATCTGCACTGGTTTCAGCTGCAAAAGGACAAGCCTCACAGGTTGCCGGGGATCTGGCGACTATGATGGATGTCGCAATAGAACAGGAAGTTAAATTGGCCAGTGGAATGGCGCTTGAACCAATGGTGGAAAATGTCGCAGCCAAAGTATTAGAAGGCGGGCAAGAAAATGCCAGTGCTGAGATAAAGGCCTTGGACAATTTTTTAGTAAAGGTTTTCAAACAGATCGGCAGTGGTTATGATATTATGTTCGTCGCCACCAGCAATGGAAAAACTATTTCTGACAGCATGGGGGGAGCTCTTCGGGAAAAGGGAATATCAGTGGCAGACAGGGATTATTTTATTTCAGCCAAAACCGGTAAAATCAGCATTGGTACACCAGTTTTATCTAAAGCCAGCGGAAAACCCGTATTCGTTATAGCCATACCCCTGAAAAGTAATTCCGGAAAATTTACCGGTGTTTTCGGAACAGTGGTCCAACTGGATTCATTGTCTGATAAAATTACAAAAGTAAAGATAGGCCAGACCGGATATCCTTTTATGATAGATAAGACTGGGCTGACAATTGCGCATCCCAAAAAAGAGTTTATACTAGAATTAAATCTTGGCGGACTAAAAGGTATGGAGTCTATTACCCGCCAGATGATGACCAAAAAATCCGGTGTGGATACTTATCGCTTTAAAGGAATAGATAAAATTGCCGGGTTTGCACCTGTAGCAGTTACGGGCTGGAGTATCGGAGTGACGCAAAATGAATCAGAATTTATGGCCCCGGTTTATACCATTCGGAATGTTGTTCTCGGCGCCGGAGGAATTTTCCTGGCGATAACTATCCTTGGCGTACTCTGGTTTGCCCGTGGGATTACATTGCCTATCAACCAAATCATCGATGGTCTTGGCGAAGGGTCAAGCCAGGTTGCCGCTGCATCAAGCCAGGTATCCTCCTCAAGCCAGTCCCTTGCCGAAGGCACATCTGAACAAGCCGCCTCTATTGAAGAGACTTCCTCATCAATGGAAGAAATGGCATCCATGACAAAGAAAAATGCTGAAAATGCCGGCCATGCAGATAACCTGATGAAAGAAGCAAACCAGGTTGTCATCAATGCCAATGAATCTATGACACAGCTTACCCAGTCCATGGAAGATATTTCTAAAGCGAGCGAAGAGACATCTAATATTATTAAGACGATTGATGAAATCGCATTCCAGACCAACCTGTTAGCACTAAACGCAGCAGTTGAAGCTGCCCGTGCAGGTGAAGCCGGCGCAGGATTCGCAGTTGTTGCCGATGAAGTCAGAAATCTTGCCATGAGAGCTGCTGATGCAGCAAAAAATACAGCAGAATTAATCGAAGGGACTGTAAAAAAAGTGACCGATGGATCAGATCTTGTCGCAAAAACGAATGATTCATTTAGTAAAGTTACTGAAAGTTCAGGAAAAGTCGGAGATCTGGTTGCTGAAATCTCAGAAGCATCCAGTGAACAATCCCAAGGGATTGAGCAAGTGAATATTGCGATTTCAGAAATGGACAAAGTGGTACAGCAGAATGCTGCAAATGCGGAAGAATCCGCATCAGCGTCTGAAGAAATGAATGCCCAGGCAGCACAACTTAAGAGATATGTTGGGGACCTTATAATGGTGATTACGGGTAGCAATGGAAGCGCACAAGGAATAACCATGAAGAAACAGGTGCAACATATTACTTCCAGTCATCATACCCGCCCGGTACGCGAGAAGAAAATGCTTCAGTCAAAAGCCGGTGAAATCGGGCCGAGCCAGGTCATCCTTTTTGACGAAGATGATAATTTTCAAAATTTTTAATCTTGTAAAATAATATTGCAACGGGCAGCATGGCCATTCGCTGCCCGTTGTTTAAAATACGACATAAGAAAGAAGAAACTATCAGAAACTTAGAAACCAACCTTGATGAATTCTCATTTTTTATTAGAGATTTTTGTCCTAACAAAATCTACGACTTAAGGAAAATGATCTATCTTTCAGAAAAACGTATTAACGAGGTAAAAATATAAATATCTGCTAATTTTGAATCACTTATTAAATTCGTGTTCCTAACTTTCCCGAACGCCGTCCAGTTCATGTTTTAAAGATCGATTCATCAAGCGTTCAACTGTCTCTTCAACAGGAACATTTTCAAAAAGGACGGCATAGACTTCGTTGCATATAGGAAGGTCAACCCCTAATTTTTTAGACAAGTTGTATACAGATCTTGTTGTTTTAACGCCTTCTGCAACCATTCTCATCTCGGAAATGATTTCATCCAGTTTCTTTCCTTCTCCTATCTGTTTACCCACCGTATAGTTACGACTCAATGCCCCGGTACACGTAAGCAAAAGATCACCAACTCCAGCAAGTCCGGACAAGGTTAAAGGATCAGCTCCCAATTTTGTTCCCAGCCGGTTCATCTCAGTAAGCCCTCGTGTAATCAGTGCAGCCCTTGGGTTTAGTCCCATTTTCATCCCATCACAGATACCGGCAGCAATCGCCAATACATTTTTCATAGCGCCGCCGATTTGAGTTCCGACAGGATCATCATTGACATAGACCCTGAATGTAGAACAAGAAAATATTTTCTGGACATATTGGGCAACTTCTCTACTGGTTGATGCCGTTGCAACGACTGTCGGTACTTTATTGGCAACCTCCTTGGCAAAACTTGGACCGGAGAGAACTGCAAAATTTTCTTTTGGAAGGAAATTAATTTTTTCAGAAAGAATCTGTGTCATGGTCATATGCGTTTTATTCTCTATCCCTTTGGAAGCTGTTACAACAACAGTCCCAGGGCTGATAAAATCTGCCATCTGACCTGCCACATCACGCGTACAATGGGACGGAACCACAACCAGAACAAGATCTTTGTCTTTTACAACGGTTTCCAGGTTATTGGATGGAATAATATTATCCGGCAATTTTATATTTGGAAGAAAAACCTTATTTTCTCTTTGTGTTTCAATCTGTTCTCTTACCTCCTGTTCAAACACCCACAGGTCAAGAACGAATCCTTTATCAGCAAGTAGCTTGGCAAGGGCGGTTCCCCAACTACCACCACCGACAACCCCTATCCGGGTTTTTGATGTATCAATCATCTTGCTCATGCGTTCAACTTCCCTTTCATATCTGATAAGATCCTTATTTTAAAACATCAGGGTCTCATGGATCATAAATGGTTGTTTATACACTATATCAATATCAGGATCAACACCATTTCTGATAGATCAATTCATTCGCCTTTTGTCAAAGGTTGAAGGTCCAAAGTGATTGCCCCTACAGATAAATTTTGATTTTCTGTGTTCATTAAACCCATACATTATTTGCTACGGTCATATTCAATCCTTAAGATTCTGAATCAAAATAGATGGTCAATTTTTCTTTTTCAGACAGATATGTTTCAAAATCAGTAACAATATCAGGGATACATTGTAAGAAAATTATAGATCCGTCTTTTTTGCCAAACCGTAATCTCTGGATCAATACTTTTTCGAGCATATCATTTTTAAATATAAACAAAAAATCTTTGCCCGTCCTATCATGAGCTATCCAGTAATTAGATGATATCAGGTTCCCTTCCAATTCAATTCGCTTTCTTGTTTTCCGCTCAAACAAGCTTTCTGGATCGCAGGTATTGATTTTTCGAATAGTCTTTCTTTTATTGATCCTTTTTAGAACCTTAGTCTTGGGAGTTCCAATTTTGAATTCTTTATATCCCTCATGGGAATAATAGTAAATCCCGCTTGGATGAATGGCTAACATTTCTATAAGCAAGGCAAACAATATAACACCAATGCCAAAAGAAACTCTGATTAGGGTCTGTTTTCCCTTTTCCTTTTTTTCCATACCACCTCAATTAGAATCGAAAACATAATAAAGTGGACAAAAAACAATTAATTTTGTTTAACTAATTTGTTTTTCGATCCTTTGTTATCCAAAAAATCATATCACACCATGCATACATTATTTTTTCATATTTTGAAACATGCAATCCTGAGTCATAACACCTGCTTTTACCGGTCTTGCATCGTCAAAATGGATATCGCGGACATGGGCCATATCTTTCCAGAGCAAATTGTAACCTTTTGTTCCTTTAGCAATTTTAACTATATTCAACCATTTAGCTCTTTCTTTTTCAGTCGCCTTCCGTCTTTTCCCGACACGGCCATAAATTCTTACACCTGGCAAAGATTTAAAAACACCTTTTCGAATGGATTTAAACCAGAAAAAAAAGCCACTATTTATTGCCATAACAGCAACTCTATCGTTTGTTTTATAATTTTGCCTGGACTTTTCTGGAAATTTTTCACTAAAGTACCCTGTACAATCATCTCGAAGAATGAGTGAGCCAATTGGTGTAATATGTGGATTCCCCTCTTTATCCACACTTGCAAACGAATAATACTTATTGGTCTTGAGTGCCTTTTTGAATAATTGTCTTATTTCATTCCAATGATCTTTAATATTCATTTAAACCCCTTTTTTTTGTGTTGAAAGTCAAAAATTATAACTTTAACGCTCTCTTATAAAAATAATTACTATTTATTAAAATGGATATTCATGTATTATACAAACAGTAATTTTTGTTTAAGTCAAGAAAACTTATTACCGCACCATCAATAATATGCTGCCCCAAAAAAGGTTTGGCGTTGAATTTTTAATTACCTATTATTTTCATTTGGTTGAATAAACTGCGACTCAAATAATATGACATAGCTATATAACAGTTGCCTCAAAGTTTATTGCTTAAAGAGGATGGCTTACTGATGGGTTGACAGGTGATGGGTTGAACGGCTTGGAATAAGTATTTTGGCAGGATGCCTGAAAATTGCTTATTTCCGTTTTCTGGCGGACATGGACGTCCGCCGAAATTTAGTGAAACCTATTACCAGATATACATATGCAGAATTATAAAAAATCAATCAATTACCAAAGCAAGGCCTAACCCTACCTCTTTTTTCTTTTCTTCCGAAAAGAGGATCTCAACAAGATTTAGTGCAAAATCGCAGGCAGTTCCAGCCCCACGGCTTGTAATACAATTTCCATCCACTACAACATTTGATTCAAGGACATTCCCCTTATCAATCTGATCGGCAAACCCTGGATGACATGTTACCTTGCCAGGTGTTACCAACCCGTAATGGTGTAGGACAACAACAGGAGAAGCACAGATGGCTGCATAATATTTCTTGTGATCTGCCTGCTTTTTTAGAAGGATTTCAAGCGATTTTGAATCACGAAGATTCATGGCGCCTGGGATACCTCCTGGAAGAACAATTAGATCAAACTCATCATCCATACAGTCTTTGATCAGTACATCCGCCTTAAATTCAATTCCCCTTGCAGCTTTTATTATAATTTCATCCACTGAGGCCACAACAACATTTGCATCTGCCCGCCGAAGAACATCAATAATGGTGATGGCCTCCATTTCTTCTATCCCCTGAGCGACGGGAACAAGAACTTTTTTTTCCATAGTACGCCCCCATAATTTTTTAAAATTAAGAAAACAACTAAAAAACTATCAAGTACTTTTATTGAAGTCAATCTGCTCAAATAATAAACCCCTCTTTAAGAAAAATGGTTATCAGAACATATGCCTTTGATATAATTATATCCGAAAAACAAATAAAACCATCCCCATACTGTTTGTCTCAGGAAATATACAATTTTTAGAGTCCATAAAGGAACTTAAACTTAAAGATGCCAATATTGATCATCTGTCAAAGCCCTGTCAGAATGAATATTATGTGAATGGCATTAATAAATTACTGGAAAAAACATTGAATCTTTAGCCATCGGCTGAATGGGTAAATCTTTTTGGGAACTGCTATACCCGGCTTAGATAACAATGGCTTCTGTGGTTTTCACCCAACCGACCTTACCTTTTGAAAACTGTATTTTTAAATATCCATCTCGTTGTGCTTCAACACTTACCTTGGTTCCGGCATGAAGACCAAATAATTTTGTGGACGTGTCGGCCACGCCTGAACGGACTGCTACATTTTCTAAGATAATGACCGCATTCATCTGAATAGATCTTTTATAGTAATTCGCAAAGGTAATGGCTGTGATCAAAACAAGTAGGGAACAAAAAAGTATACCAATACCTGTAAAAACTTTTTGATTTCTAAAAACTCGAAAACCCGCCCAAGAAAAAAACAGAAAAGAGAAAACAATTGCAGTGATCTGAATTGTTTTTACTTGAATCAAGTTGTCCCAAAAAAAGATAACATCCATGATATTCATGGTGTTATCTTTTTTATCCTTTATAAGTGTGTTGGCATATTTAAGGTTGGAATTTAAGTCAGGATCATTGGGCGCTAAGACTTTTGCTCTTTCATACCATAGGATCGCACGTCCGATATCATTTGATTTTAAATATGCATTTGCAATATTATAGAAAAGGTATGGATTTTTTATATTATTTTGTGCAATGGATTCAAACTCAATAGCGGCTTGGTTGAAATTTCCATCCTTATAATTTTTTATCCCATCAATGTATGCAGAGGTAGAATTGGCTATCGCTTTGTGAGGCACTGATAAAAAGATTCCTGTGCATGCAATCAAAACACACATCATCTTCATTGCCTGCTTGACCTGAGATAAAATTGCATTTGCTTTGTTTTCATCAATTTTCTTTCCGCCAAATCGAACAGATTCAATCGTTTCAAGCAAATCAGTAACCTGGTCTATTTTGGCATCATCCACATTCGCATCAGTTAAAATATATTTGGCTTCCTTTATTGTGATGGTCTCCCCTTTTCTTTTTCCTTTGGATAGAATAAAGGCAACAAGGCTTGAATAAAGATGGCCTAAAAAGCCAATATCTGCCGCACCCATTTTCCCCGCCTTTTTTAAATGATACTTTGCCTTTTCTTGCATTACTTTTTCGTCAGACACATCTTTTTTTGCCATGAGGATAAACAGCTTAACGCCTAAAAATAAAATCGCTGGAATTGACAGCAATAAAAGAAAAAATAATGGGTCAATATCTTTGTAATCTTCTAATACATCCAATCCTTCCTTGATTTCAAAAATATCTTTATTAACAAGAAGGACCTCTTGCTTAATATGAGATGGATCGGTTTGTTTATTCAATGATTTATTGGCAATTTCCATCTCTTGAGAAGGAATAACATCCAGCTTGATTTCTTGTATTGAAACAGTCTGGTACTTTTTTTGATCCACATCAAAATAGATCAATGGTACAGGGTCAATGACAAAATTTCCCGGGTTGACAGGAACAATGGCTTTCTTGAATATTTTAGACCCTTCATATCCGGATTCAGTCAGACGAGTGCTTTCAACTGGTGTATCATCATACACCTTAAACATATCATCATCCAGATCAATTTCAGGGTTCCCGGCATCCATAATATTCCCAGATCCTGAAATCTTAATCGTAAACGTGGTCGATTCGCCAGCCTTAAGCGTTTTTTTATCCACATCCCCTTGAATATCAAACCGTCCGATAAGCCCTGAAAAAACACCAGACCCCTGATATGGAGGAATCGAAACAGCCTCTATATTAACTGGGTTTGTTGCCACCCGAACTGATTTGTAACTGTTAGATGAAAAAATCGAATCATTAAAAAATGAATCACGCCTTGATTTTACCATCACATTTGCAATCAATACTGCAGGATCAATCGTAAACATTCCCGGAGTTTCAGGGGTAATAACATAATTGACCTGAGTGACATGGTACAGGATACCATTAATATTTTGGGTATAATTTTTTTCCTTATCAAATTGTTTTGACGAAAAGCCATCAAACTCAGGCGGTTTTTCAAATCCTAATCCTGATAACCTTTTAGATGTAAAAAATCTCAACGCATAGACAGTCTGTTCACCCACAAAAGTTTGGGTTTTTGTCACGAATGCTTTTGCAAACAATGCCTTAGCAGCGTCTGTATTCACTGTCTCGTCTGATACATGGATAACGATTTCTTGCGTAAAAGCTATTTTGCCATCCCTTTTTACTTTAATAGCAGGAATTTTCAAGTTCCCTTTCTTTAATGGAATCAGGACATATTGATAGGTTGCCTTTCTTTCTGATTTGCCATTAATATAATTGTAACTTGAAGAAGACCCCCGGGAAATAACCTTGAAATCCTTAATCGTGGAAAGATCCAAGGTTGCCTTACCGCCATTGACCTCTACCTCTAAAAAGATAGAATCCTCCCCAGAGATCCGGGTCTTGTCCACGTGGGCTGAGACATTGAAGCAAAAACCGGTGGCAGGGAATAATACTACGACCGCCAATACAATGAAAAATGTTGTTTTTAAATTCATATCTTTACCAATCTTTTTCAATATATTGTTCCTGTATCACAGGCATCATTGCTCTACCAGGCTTATCTTCAAGACGGTTTAACATATTTTGAAAATTCTTTTTTTCCTGTCCTTTGTTTTTATCTTCAGGTACGGCACTTTGGGATTCTTTCCCTTGCTGATTTTCGTTCTCTTTTGGTTGAGGTGGTGTTTGGCTTGATTTATTTTGCTGCGGCTGTTCCTGATCTTTTGGGTTATCATTATTTTGATTTCGCTCGTTTTTCTGATCAGGTTTTTGTTTTTGACCTTGATCAGAGTTTTTATCCTGGTCTTTGTTTTTCTGGTCTTTATCCTGATCTTTATTATTCTGATCTTTTTCAGAATTTTCTTGTTCCTTGTCTTTAGTGTCTTCTTTATTCTCTTGATTTTCTTTTTTATCGCATTCTTTATTTTCCTGCTGCTGTTGCTCTTGTTTTTTTTGTTTGGCAAGCGCTAAATTTTCTTTAGCTTCTTTATCCTCTGGAAATTCTTTTATGATATTTTCGTATCCCTTGATTGCTTCATCTATATTGCCCATTCGAAAATGTGTATTCGCAAGATTATACTGGGCATCATGCCTGATTTTAGTATCATCTGACTTTGCTGCCTGTAAAAAATTCTTTTGAGCCTGCTCATACTCTTTATTCATGTAAGCGGCTGCCCCAATATTATAATAAAGTTTGGCGTTATCAGGGCTGACAAGCTGTGCATCAATAAAGTGTTTTTTGGCTTGTTCGTATTCTTGCTCATCATACGCCTTAATTCCTTGCTTAACACTTGAAGAAACAGTTTTCGCATAGGAAAGATTATTTGAAAAGATACCTAAGCCAAAACCAAAGGCCAACATACACACAAGAAACCGGCTGATTTTCTTTTTTGAAGAAAATGCAAATTCAATCAACAATAAAACCAGACACGGGAAAAGAAACCATTGATATCTATTTTCCCACACTTTTTTCTTTCCCGATATCAAGGTTTTTCGTTCCATTCCCCCAAGAATTTTATCTTTATAAATCAGGTCCAGATCCATATCCCCGGCTACAGATCTTACATACGTTCCCCCTGTCATCATCGCTAATTTTTCAAGCCCTTTTTCATCTACTCGTGATAAAATAATATTGCCGGATGTATCCTTTTTAAATCCGCCTTTTTTATCAGGTATGGGAGCCCCCTGAAGGTCACCTACACCAATACAAAAGACCTTAATCCCCTGTTTTGTAATCTCTTTTATGCTCTGCTCAATATCACCTTGGGTACTTTCTCCATCAGTAATAATAATGATGGCTTTTTGGGTATCCGACTCTTTTTCAAACCCGTTAATGCACTCTTTTATTGCGGCGTCAAGATTGGTTCCCCCAACAGGTAAAAATCCGGGTTCAAGCACTTTTAAAAAAATATTAAATGCTTCATGGTCAAAGGTTAAAGGGCACTGGAGAATCGCTCTTCCAGAAAAAGCAACAAGCCCTGCCCTATCGGATTTCAACATCCGCAACAAATCAATAATTTCTCTTTTCGCACGTTCAAGGCGATTCGGCTTGATATCTTGAGCCAGCATACTTTTTGAACAGTCAAGGGCGATCATTATATCTACCCCTCTTTGTTTTACTTTTTCCCATCGGTATCCCAATTGCGGTTCTGACAATGCAACTATCGCTAATGAAAATGCCATGACAATTAAACTTATCTTTATCCACCGCCTTTTGGGATCAAATCCAGGGGCAATCAAAGAAAACATATGTTGATCAGCAAATTCGGATAGTATTTTCTTTCGCCTTAACATCCCATACACCATAATGCCAAGTATTGGGATTAAGGCCCACAACAAATTCAATAGATATGGATTGGCAAATTTCAAATTATGGTATCCTTAAGAACCGTGTATTACTCAAAATAATACCCATCAAAAAACTCATCAAGCCGGCCATTAGAAATCCAGGATACCATTCTTTATACTCCACCCATTTTTCAACATCGACTTTTGTTTTTTCAAGTTTATTAATCATCTCATAGATCTTCTCGAGAGACTTTAGATCACCCGCTTCAAAAAAACTACCCGAAGTTTGTTTGGCAATCTTTTTCAATGCATCCAGATCGACATCCACTTTTTGATACACATACCGCTGGCCAAATATACCATCGACAAGAAACGGGGCTTCGCCTTTTGTCCCCACACCGATTGTATAAATTTTTACCTTTCTTTGAACAGCGATCTTTGTAGCATCCTGTGGGCTTAGCTCTCCTGAATTACTTTTACCATCGGTTAAAAGAATAATTATATTGGATTTGCTTTTTATATCTTCCAACCGCTTCAAAGAAATACCTATGGCATCCCCAATGGCAGTTCTGGGTCCTGCTGCCCCAATTTTCAATCGATCTAAAATAAAAGATATCGTATTATAATCTCGGGTTAAAGGAAGCTGGGTAAACGCATTTGATCCAAAGACGACCATACCGATACGGTCACCTTCCCGTTTCATAATAAACTCTTGGACAACCGTTTTCACAGCTTCTAACCGGGTGACAATTTTGTTATCCTTTTTAAAATCCAGGGCACGCATGGATTCAGAAAGATCAAGGGCCAGGATAATATTTACGCCCTGGGTGGTCACGTTTATTTTTCTATCCCCCCACTGGGGCCTTGCAAGCGCTATAATTAAAAGGATCAATGATAATATTTTTAACAGGGGGATAACTTTTGAGACCCTTGCCATAAAAGATCTTGAAATAGCATCTGTACCTTTTAAAGAAGGCACCTTGATATGATTGGAACTTTTCTTTCTTAATTTAAAAAAAAGAATCATTGCTATTACAAGCAGCAGCAATAAAAACACAGGAGAAGCAAACCTGAACATTATTGAGCCTCCTCTTGTGCTTTCTGTTGTTTTACCAAATTTTTTTCTATTTTTTCAATCACTGATTTTGTATATAAAAGATCGGCTGTGACACCCTCTTTTTGGGGAATATTCCCTGCATATTTGATGGGATCCGACTTTTTTTGAAATTCGGATAACTCTTTTTTTATTTCCTGGGCAAAATCCAGTTGGTTAATTCCTTTGATGAACTCTTGAGAGGTCATCTCTATGGCATTAATATGATAAGATCTGCCAATATATTTTCGTAAAACAGCCGTGAGGTCAAAATAAAAAATTCGTGGATCAACTATTTCTTTTTGAGATAAAAGATCAAGCTCTTTTAACGCAGCATCATACGGTGCCATGGGCTCGGGAAGATATTTTAAGTCTTTGGGAAGGTTTTTCTTTTTCAACCATTTTTTAATCAATAAAAAGAAAAGGAGTAATAAAAAAGCACCGCCCAATACTAAAAAAATAATTTTAAACACCATAGGATCAAAACCAACTTGGATCGGGGGCCTTATGCCATGAATATCCTGCATTACCTTAATCGTCTCTCCCGGAATCTAAAATATTGTGATAACGTATCAGACACAGACTCACTGGTTTCAAGTTCAATCACATCACTTTTGGCTTTAGAAAATATATTCAATGTTTTTTTATGATCGGCCTCTTTTATAGATGTAAAGTCTTCCTGGTTTTTCTTATTGAATCCATCTAGTACAATTTCTTTTGATGTTTCAAAATCAGATAAGGTAATAATGCCTTTTAAAGGTAAGCTATTCGCCCCTTTATCATAGATCATTACACCAATAATCTCATGCCGCTGTCGAACAATTCTCAAGCTTTTCAGATAATTATCATCCAGAAAATCAGACAGAATAAAAACAAAAGATCTTTTTTTAGATATTTTGGCCATATAGTCCAGGGCATTAGATATATTGGTTGTTTTTCCTTCAGGTGAAAATGTAAATATTTCCTTGATTACCCGCCAGATATGGCTGGTTCCTTTTTTAGGCGGTATATACTTTTCAACACGATCTGTAAAAAAAATTACACCAACTTTATCATTATTTTTAATAGCATTGAATGCAAGCACTGATGCGACTTCCGCCGCTCTTTCAAGTTTTGAGCCTGAAAAGGTCCCAAATTTCAAAGAGGAACTCATATCAATCAGCAACATGACAATACTTTCACGTTCTTCTTTGTAAAGCTTGATAAAGGGTTTACCAAACCTTGCAGAGACCTTCCAATCCAATGTTTTTACATCATCACCCGGGCAATATTCTCGGACCTCTTCAAACTCAATACCTGAGCCTCTAAATACAGATTTATATTGTCCTGCCATGATACTGTTTACCGTTCGGCTGGATTTAATATGGATCCGTTTTATCTTTTTAATGATGTGTGCAGGAATCATCTGATGCAGCTCCCTTTATGGCACCTCAACCGAATCAAAAACATTCTGGATAATATCGTCGCAGGAAATATCTTCTGCTTCTGCTTCAAAACTTAAGATAATTCTGTGTCTTAAGACATCCGGCCCCATAAGTTTTATATCCTGGGGAGTTACATAGGCTCTTCCAGATAAAAATGCATTCACTCTGGATGCTTTTGCAAGGAAAATACTGGCCCTTGGAGATGCGCCAAATTCAATATACTCAGCCATATCCATCCCATATTTTTCTGGCATTCGCGTACTAAATATCAGGTCCACGATATATTCTTTGAGTTTTTCATCCACATAAATCTGATCAATTAATTCGCCCATGGCAGAAAGCTGGTCGCAGGAAATAACCGGATGAATGGCTTCAGGTGTTTGAAAGCTGTTCTTTTTAAGAATTTCAAGTTCTTGTGTCTTATCAGGATAGTCTATTTTTACTTTCAGCATAAATCGGTCTACCTGGGCTTCAGGCAATGGATAGGTCCCTTCCTGCTCTATGGGATTCTGGGTCGCAAGCACCAAAAAAGGAGACGGCAGTTGATAGGTTTGATCGCCTATTGTAATCTGCTTTTCCTCCATGGCTTCAAGAAGTGCAGATTGAACCTTGGAAGGCGCTCTGTTGATCTCATCTGCCAGAATAATATTATTAAATAAGGGTCCTTTTCTTGTGATAAAATCAGCTGTTTTGGGGCGATAAATTTCTGTTCCAGTCAAATCAGCCGGAAGAAGATCCGGTGTAAACTGAATTCGCTTAAACTGAGCCTGGACAACAGATGCAAGCGCCTTTACTGCGCTGGTTTTTGCAAGCCCGGGAACCCCTTCAATCAGGACATGTCCCCCTGTTAAAAGTCCTGTTAAAAGGCTGTCAACAAGCTTTTCTTGTCCGACGAGTTCCTTTGAAATCTCATTTCGGATACTACTTATGAGAAGATGCTTTTCCTCTATTGCTTCTTTGATTTGTTCCATAATACTTAATATCCATGCCCTTATTATTTGGGTCCTTAAAATTTACACATAATCAATCATTAAAAAAATATTAATGAATTTTATCTAATATAGTATTGGTAGATAAAGTGTCAAGGAATGAAACAAGTAAGAAAAGAGCCTTCTTGCCTACTCGCTTATAAGCTTTGCTGAATAAAGAGATGCCGTAACTTTAACCACTTTAAAAATATGGTCTTTTATGGCTTTTTTATTCTTTAATGGATAATTCCGAAATGTCATTAAAATTCCGGCAAGAGAGGCAATAAAAGAATAAGAAAGCAATCTTGCATTTGCATTTTTTACACCATGTCTGACCAAAAGCTGTTCAAATAGATCAAAAAAAATCTTAGTGACCGAATCAAACTTTCCCATAACAGGATTTGCAAGATCATCCATGATCATCAAATATGTCATCATTTGAAAGGTGGATTCATTTTCTATTAAATGGTCTACAAATTTGATGGCAAATTCTTCAATACTTGCCGGTTTATCTTTGAGCACCATTGTTTTAAATTCTTTGCTGGCAGAAGAAATATCCTGAATAAACGCTTCATGAAACAACTCTTCCTGGCTGGGAAAATATCGATATATAGTGGCAGGTGAAATCCCCGCCTCATCAGCAACTTCCCGCATGCCTACTTCATAAAATGGTTTTTTTGCGAAAAGTGCTAAAGTTGATTCAACAACAATTTGTTTTCTAGCTTCTTTTTCTCTTTCTTTTAACTCTGCAAATCTTGATTCGCCCACGGATATATAGCCCTTTCCTGTGCAGTTAATAGATCCAATAATCTATTCCCAATATCATTTGTTTTACCTCCTGACAAGGTAAAAAATATCTAACACCCAGGAATTAAAATCAAGCCTAAGCCTTAAAAATTTGTACTATTTTTTTCATTTCTTCTGCCATGGAACTCATTTTATCTGCACTCTCCATAACAAGATCGCTACTATTTTTCATTTGATCTGTAGCTGAATTCACCCCATCGATATCCCGCGTAATATTTTCTGCTACTCGAGAGCCTTGACTCACATTTTCATTGGCCTCTTGAATCCCCATCGATAAGCTCGAAATATTACTGACAATTTCCTGAGTCGCTGCTGACTGTTCAGTCACTGCAGCAGCGATGGTGGAAACAATTTCATTCACATCATTGATCACACCTGAAACATCCTTAATCGTTCCAACGGTTGAATCAGTATTATTCTGAACATTATCAATCTGTTCCCTGATATGATTGGTTGCTGCAACTGTCTGATTGGCCAGTTCCTTAATTTCATTTGCAACAACAGCAAATCCTTTCCCGGATTCTCCTGCTCTTGCCGCCTCAATGGTCGCATTCAATGCTAAAAGATTGGTCTGATCAGAAATTTCTGCAATGGTATCTGTCACTTTCCCTATAGATTGCGCCGCCTGATTTAAAATCGACATACTTTCTTCTGCTTCAGAAGTTTTTTTGGCCGCACTTTCTGATATATTTCTTGCATTTTCAGCATTCTTGGCGATCTCATTGATGGTGCTATTCATTTCTTCTGCTGCTGACGCCACCATTGTGGCATTATCAGAAGATTCCTCCATAGAAGCGGAAACCGAAGCCAAGTTTGAACTCATTTCTTCAGCAGCGTTGGTAACATTCCCTGCCATATCTGAAGTAGCGTTGGCATTGGTGGAAAGATCTGTTGCAATGGTAACAAGCTCAGTTGAAGAGGTATTAACTTTTTCAGAATCCCCTGCTAACTGCTGAATAATTTTTTGAAGTTTTTCCATAAAAATATTAAACAGTTCACCAAGTGTTGCCAACTCATCTTTAGAATTGATAGAAATTCTCTTTGTTAAATCCCCTTCACCTTTGGCAACATCTTCAAAATTAACAATCATGGAATTGAGAGATGAACCAATACCAAATATGATAAGGAGGCACAGGGCTGCAATCCCAATAAAAATGGCGCCGGATATAATGATCATTTTGATAATAAATGCTTTTACATTTGAGTTAATCTCATCACTGATTGTTGTTTTTGTTGCTTCAACATTATCAATATAAACCCCTGTACCCATCCAAAAACCAGTTCCCGGAATCATTTGGGCATAGCTAAGTTTTGGGGTATCTCCCGCTTCTGGCTTGGGCCAGATGTAATTAACAAATCCGCCGCCTTTTTCTGCCTGCTCCATGAGGTCTTTTATCAAAAACACGCCATTTTTATCCTTAAGATCTTTCAAATCTTTTCCTATAAGGCTTTCAGAAATATGGGCAACCATTTCAGTACCCTTCATGACAAAAAAATATCCAGAATTATCTTCTTCAAATCGAATACCTTTTAATTTTTTTTTAATAATCTCAATTTTTTCTTCATCATTACTTGCATCCGTGATCATATTAGAAATTGCAACAGACATCGAATGGGTAGCAACCTTGATTTTTTCTTTCTGGCCTTCGAGTAATGCCTGACCCGTTTTTTCCAAGGCAATATCTCGTGCTTTATTGCTGCTTTTTTGAGCAATCCAACTCATGAGAAGGAAGAGAACCAAAATAGAAACAATAATTAAGTACATTCTGCCTTTAATGCTGAAATGATTTAACATACCGCCCCCTAATATTTAAAAAAAATATTATTAATTTGTAATCAGATTAGTTTTTATACTAACTTCAAAAAGAATCAAAGTGGATACTTCTAAAGATAATAAAGATCTGCCTTGTAATAGTCAAGACTATTATTTCAGAGGCTTATAAAGTAAAAAATAGATGCAAATATTGACGATTCATTCGACAATTGATATACATAAAGATAATTTTTAGGAAAAAAAATAATTGATCAATGAAAAATATAATTAAAAGAGATTTGTTTGATTTTGAGGTCGGATATTTAACCAAAAGCCCGTGTCTCCATTGTGAAAACAAATCAGAACTGCCAAAATGCCATGCAAGTTGTATAATTCTGGACAGAATTCAAACAAGACTTGCAAGAGGTATATCATCTCAGTCTTCTTCATACGAAAGCTAAATGTTTTTGCCGCCATCTGTTTTTCCCAAAGGATCTAAATCACTCGTAAAAAAGCATTTATCTTCAAAAATTTTTAACGAACTTGAACACAAAAAAACCGATTCAGGATTTACACTAGCAAAAGCCATTCGCTCAGGAATAAAAAATCCTGACAGCTCAATCGGGATATATGCCGGGGATGCCCAATCTTATCAGATATTTTCAAAAATTTTCGATCCAATCATTTCTGAATATCATGGATTTTCAAAAAACGCCGCACACCCGTCAGATGTTAGATCGCTTGACCTTGGGCCCATTGATCCTGAAAGGAAACACATTAAATCCACACGGATAAGAGTTGCAAGGAACCTTAAAGGGTTCAACTTCCCCTGTCATATCTCATTGTCTCACCGGCGGGAACTGGAAAAAAAAATAATTACCGCTCTTTTGAGTTTAAAAGATAATCTTAAAGGAAATTACTTTCCCCTTGAGTTTACGAATGCGAAAAGGATTGAACAACTAAAAAAAGATAATTTATGGTTTGAAAAAGGAGATAGATTCCAGGATGCAGCAGGAATTAATTCAGATTTCCCAAAATGCAGGGGGGTTTTCCACTCCGTAGATAAAAAGTTTTTGGCCTGGGTGAATGAAGAAGATCACCTAAGAATCATTCGTCTTGAAAAAACATCGAATATATCAAATGTTTTTAATCACCTTTTTCGATCACTTGAAGTATTAAATGCCATCCTTGATTTCACACGGGACAATACATATGGGTATTTAACATCATGTCCGACAAACATCGGTACATCCATGAGAGCTTCCGTGCATATTAAACTTAAAAAACTTGAACTCAAAAAAGATCATCTGTATAATCTTGCTAAAAAATATCATCTTCAAATTCGTGGAACTTCTGGAGAAAAAACATGTGTTGAAAACGCTATTTTTGATATCAGTAACTGCCAAAGACTTGGAATTTCAGAATCCGAGATTATTCGCAATCTTCATATAGGGCTTTTAGCCATCATTAAAGCTGAAAAAAAACTCTAATCTTCTTTTTCCCATGGCACAAAAAATGCTTTATCATTAAGTTAGACTTTTGATTATGTACGGGAGGTAAATACTCATGGCTAAAAAAAAGGGTGGAAAAAAAATTGAGGTTGCAACTTTTGCAGGGGGCTGTTTTTGGTGTATCGAGTCAACTTTCAAAATTCTTGATGGGACTTTAGAAATCCTTTCAGGATATACAGGGGGTAAAGTTGAAAACCCTTCCTATGAACAAGTCACATCAGGAAAAACCGGGCACTATGAGGCTGTCCAAGTCGTTTTTGACCCGACGATCATTTCGTACAAAGGACTTCTAAAAGTTTTTTTTCAACAGATCGACCCAACGGATTCTAAAGGGTCTTTCACCGACCGAGGACGCCAATACAGGTCAGCTGTTTTTTACCATAGCCTGGATCAAAAAAAATCTGCCATTAAAATCATAGAAAAAATAAACCAATCAAAAAAATTTGATGCCCCTGTTGCGACTAAGGTTCTTAAATCAAGAACATTTTATGAGGCAGAAATGTATCATCAGGATTACTCAAACAAAAATCCCATCCGCTATAGATTTTACCGGGAAAGGTCAGAAAGAGATATTTTTATCGAAAATAACTGGGCCCATAGTCAGAAAATATTTAAGTAGCATCGACTGCCTAAATGCAGCGTTGATGAATACAGATAATATCAGACCTTTATCCCCCCCTGGCGGCGCATACCAAAGCGCACTATCCACCAGAATATGACAGGAGAAAACTTGACCATATGATTTCACTGGGGTCTGTATTTCCCCCATTCTTGTTAAAATTTATAATGCAACAATCAAGGTTTGATACACTTGACAGTAAAAAGTTTTTGCTTACCCGTTTTTATTTCGAGGCAGTTTTGAAAATTCATTTCCCGATATTAATTGGGATTATGGATTTCAGGCATCCCTATCAAAAAAAGTTATGGGATACCTAAAAAATTTTTTGAATTAATTTCGTATAGGTGATCCAAGGTATCGGTGTCGAGCTGCAGGCCGTTAAACAAACTATTTTCTTTTGTTTTTACAATTTGGTTATCTTCAAGATATTGATCAATTAAAACACCTGTATAGGTTTTATTTTCAAGCATTTTCCGGTAGCAGACAAACACGTTGGTCACATAATTTTCATCCTTTTCGGGGGCATGGGTTAAAACCATGTCTGTTCCAAAAAGGAATCGGTCTTTATATGTCTTAATAAGCCCCCTGTATAATTCCCAGTACCTTGAAATATATTCAAGTGTTGTATAGGCAAGTTCTCCTTCCCCACAGCTAATATCCGAATAGACATTCGGGTAAGAATTAAAAATAGTGGCAATCCGGTCCAGATCGATCAGGGACATGCAAAAATGGGGCAGGTTCACGATAAGTTCTGGATAGGTGTCAAGGATATGTTTAAGCTGAGGCCAGTAATACCGGGCATTGGCATGGAAAATGATCGGGACCCTGTTTTTTTCACACCATTCAAAAACAGGCATCATGTGTGGTGCATCCAAGGGGATCTGATAAAAATCATAAAACCAGTAATGCCCGTTGTAGAGTTTGAGTCCTTTGCCGCCTCTTTTTAAAAAGGATTTAAGCTTTTCAAGCATTCTTTCATCATCCGGACTGAAACTGGCAAAGGCATGAAATTTTCCCGGGTACATTTTGGATATTTCAAGAAGCTCGGAATTATTTTTTTCAAACCCGGTGAATCCGGTCAGGCCGTCTTTGGGTTCAAAAAGGACCTGATCTGGACTGCCGACAAGGACAATGGATGAAATAGAGTTGTTTTTGATTGCAGTGAAATATTTTAACGCCTGCCACTTGTCCTGGATATGCTCATGCACATCGATGATCCGGTATTGCCGAATCTTTTCCTGCGCATGGCCAGGAGAAAACGGCAGGGTCCCGGCCCAGCAAAGAAAAAAGGTTAAGAGGCAGGCACGGTTTAAACGCGACACTATTCCATTACCTGCTTGCCTTTATTCAAGTTGTTTTCCATTACCTGCTTGCCTTTATTTACATTGTTTTCCATTACCTGCTCAGGTTTGTTCATGTTGTTTTCCATTACCTGACCCGGTTTGTTCACGTTATTTTCCATTACCTGACCGCCTGTATTGACGTTTCTTTCCATCACCTCATCTTTTTTATGAACTTTTCCGTAATTTGGTGCCGTGGAAGACATGTCTGTTTTATTTTTAGCGCTTTTTTTGAACTGGGGCGCCATTTCAGCAGATACTGCTCCAGTAACGAACAGACACATAATGGTAAAAATAATAAGCCGTTTAATCACAACAAACCTCCTTAATTAAATAATTGAATGAACAATTGTAATAAAATCTCACGTTCTATTTTCAATTTTAGTTTTCAAGTATTATGACACCAATTATCAAAAAATGCTCAGTTAAGTTAAGAAAAGGTTAAATCTTCAGGCTTTTTTTAAAATTTATTCCAATTCATGGATATAAACCTTTGGTGTTTTTCCAGTCCAACGCTTAAATGCATGGTTGAAAGCGCTTTGATCTGAATAGCCAAGCAAAAAGGCGATATCACAAATGGCAAGCTTGTCTGCTGAAAGATTTTCGATGGCAATCTGTTTTCGAACAGACTCGAGAAGGTCACGAAAACATGTTTTCTCTGATTTCAATTTTTCTTGAAGCGTTCTTTTACCTAAAGCCAAATCATATGCTGCCAAGGCAATGTCAGCTCTTTTTCCCGAAATCAGAGTATCATTAATTTGCTTCACCACTTTATTTGACCACAGTTTGTTTTTATCAATTGTATTAGAAAGCTTAATTGCGTGTGTTTCAAGGATTTTAAACAATTCTTTGTTTGCCAGGTGGATGTTGATATCAAGATTACTGGTACGAATAACCAAATCATTTTGGGTTGATCCAAAGCTTACAGGACATTTAAAAAAATTATTATATTCCAAAATATTTTTTGGCTGTTTATGAGCAAAACTAACGCGAACAGGAACAATTGCTCCTTGGGAGAGATGGGTGAGAATCATCTGAAATGCACATATCAGTGCCTCTGACAGGGTGGTGTGGTTTTGGACGAGTAAATCAGGTGTCTCCCAGGACAAAATGGTGAGGTCTTTATCCGTTTTAACAATGGGTTGAATAACATCAGCCATAATTTTGTGGTATCGTGTGAAGATCTTTAGTGCATCGCCAATAGTTGAGCAATTTATCATCATTGTAAAAAGAATGCTGCCTCCGGGATAGAGGTGTGTCATTTGTTGTCCGAAATTTAATCCCGGGGTCTGATCCTTGCTCGAGATAATAATGGCTTGCCATAGGGCATCAAACAGATGGGCAGATATCCTGGCTGCATCATCTGCTAATAGTCCGGTATCAAACGCCAATGCCCTTGAAGCCCTGTTGAAATCCACACCAACTGACTGGGCATAGGATTTTAGTATTCTAACCATCCCGATAGAAACTGTATGGGTTCTTTGGTATGTCATATTTTAACATTCTCCATGGATATTTTTGGTATCCATTTTCTTGAGTACCCATTTTCTTGAGTATCAACGTCTTAGAATGGCTCAGATGTTTGTAACCTTAGGACAAATTCGCGTAAAAGATCAATTCTTTTGTGCCAACGATCAAGACTTATTTTTTAAATGAACATACCCTTTACCCAGTATTCTAATTTGAATATGAAATTTAATCCATTCAAGGAGGATAAACATGATTGATCAAAATCAATTAAGGATATTAAAGACCATTTGTTGGATGGGAGCCGTTGCTGATGCATTCTGGACCCTTGCTTTATTGTGGCCAGCTGTCTTTGTGCTGGTAACAGGCAATACAGATTTGAATCCTGATCTTTCAACCCGTTTGATCATGGGTATTGCAGCATCATTGATGGCTGGGTGGACCTGTCTTTTAATCTGGACAGCAAATAACCCTGTTGAACGGCGGGCAATCTTTTTACTGACAGCCTTTCCTGTTGTTGCGGGGTTAATCATTGTCACTTTAATTGGCATGATGAATGGAAGTAGCTCAACAGTCTGGATTTTTGTAAAGTGCAGTGTGTTGGCATGTGCCATGCTTTATGGATATCACACAGCCAAAACAATTGCCAAAGGAGGGCAGCAATGAAAACGGTTACCAAATTAATTGTTCGAAGCTATCATATTGATTTTTTTGGGCACGTGAACCATGCCCGGTATGTGGAATTGCTGGAAGAAGCCCGTTGGCAGTATTTGGAAAAAAATAACCTGCTGGGTCCTATTCATGAAGTTGGTGCCATCCATGTTGTTGCAGCGCTTTCGATAAAATATCGGAATCCTTCAAAAATAGGAGATGTGTTACGGATTGAAACCCAAATCGAAAGCCGCTTAAGACATGGTTTTAAAATGTCTCAAAAAGTTGTGATTGAACAGTCAGGTGATATAGCCTTAGAAGCTGTTGTAACCAATGTCTTTGTGGATGGAAATGGCCATCCACGATTCATCGACAAAAATATTTTGGGAATCTGGCCGGATCTTGCTGATGCAGCGAATATACTCTGATAGGGTGACCATCCCTTTATCCATATAATAGTTAAAGAGCTGTCTGGAGAATGTCGGTTCAAATAGTTTTGATATCTTAAAAATTAAGGCCATCCAAAAATCAAGGTGGGGGTAATAATACTCGATTGCCTGTAACTGACGCCTAATCTTATGAGTTGGAGATTTTTAAAAAGAGCGTTATACTCACTATAAAGACAACGGTTGCTCAGATTCTCAGATTCTGATCCCTGTATATATCTTTTTTAAGTTGTCGCTACTTTAAATATTTCACACGTAGCTGATTATACCATATACACCCATGAGGAAAACGGATAAAATTATTTAAATTTTGCAATCTCCAACTTTTTTATGTAATGTTTTTTCTAAAATTTTAAACACAGTTTTTTTATATTCGTAATTATTTTAAAATTTACCTATTTTAGTGACTGCGGCTGCCCCAGCGTATGAGGAATTCAATTTATTGGTTTATTTTTATAATAGAACAAAATGAGAAATTTTATACTTTTTAAATGAGATTATTAGGTACATACCATTTTAAAAACTTCTGGGAAGAAACCTTTCTGGCAATCACCGTATTTTTTCTATTCCTATTAATATCCTATTCAGCTTGCGCAGAAAATATTCAATTTAATCTTGAGATTAATCTTGGTGTTCAAATAACTGGTATTGTACAGGATAAAGAGGGATTTTTTTGGATCTCAACCAGTAATGGCCTCAAAAGATATGATGGGCTGGATATAAAAACCTGGAGGAAGGAGAAGGGTGGTTTATCCGATGATTTTATAAGAGCCATTTGCAATACTGGTGACGCATTATGGTTGCTGACCAATACACAGGGTTTGAACAGATTTGATAAAAATACCGGAGATTTTACACAATATAAATTTAATCCAGATGAACCAAACAGCCTGAAAGGCACAGGAGGATTTGCATTATTGGTTGATGATGGAGGGTTTGTTTGGATTGGTACAGAGAATGGTATTCTAAGTAGGTTAGATCCTGTAACTGAAAAATTTATGCATTTTAAACATGAGCCGGAGAATCCTAACAGCCTGCCCAAAGGGATGTTGACATGTATTTTTCAGGATTCATCAGGAATCATTTGGATTGGTTCGGAAGGAGGCGGCCTAAGCAAATTTGATTTTAAAACTAAGAAATTTACAAATTTCAAATACGATCCTGCTAATCCTTTTAGTATCAGTGGGAACAGGATAAACGCAATTATAGAAGATGGCGATAGATTGTGGGTTGGAACCGCCACAAGCGGGTTAAACAGATTTGACAGAAAAACAAAAAAATTCATTCGGTATAAGCA
>JAAEKY010000916.1 GCA_024227235.1 Desulfobacteraceae bacterium
AAATCGATAAAGAGTCTCAATTATGAAACGATGCTCATCATGCGGACAAATAATCTCTCAAAAGATTACAACATGCCCAGCCTGCGGCCAGCGTATTGTTGACGGCATTAAATTTATTGATGATTACAAAATCCAGGCGATTATCCATGAAGGGCGATCTTCTATAGTCTGCAGAGCAGTAAAAAACGAAGATCAAACGCCTGTCTCTTTAAGATTATTCACTGAGAAATCCGGGGTAGATGATGGTATCGCCAAACGATTAGATACAGAACTTCAAGAACTTAAAAAATTGCCATCTGAACACTTTGTACAACATTATAAAATCAAAAAAAGTGCTGATGGATTCTGGTATAGAGTCAGTGAATGGGTAGATGCTTCCGACTGGGGGTCCATTTTCATATCAGGGCTTTTAAAGGACCAACGCAATATCGTCACCCTTTTTCGCAATATTGCATCCGTGCTTGATCTTTTGCATAAGCAAGATCATTTTATGCCGTATCTGATTCTTGATGATATTTTGATTCCCAAAGCCAGGACAAAAGAACTCCATGTAAAAATAAATTATAAACTGTCCCGATTCCTTAATGCAAGAGCAACTCACCATGGTCCTATGCTTCAAAAATTACTTGAATGCCACCCTGACATCATCAACCAGAGGGCTATTGATTTTAAAAGCGGTATTTGGTCTTTAGGCAAATTATTTATTGAACTGCTAACAGCAGATCCAAATCTGAAAGATCATTCCGCAAAAGTGGATACATTGGAAGGGTTGGATCCTGAACTGGCTGTTCTGATTAAAATTATGCTGTCGGACGACCCTGACTTAAGACCCCAAACCATGAGTAAAGTAGTTTCAGCATTATCGCGTATTTTGGATCGCCTTCCGTATTCGGGCAGGCCATCATCACCTTACAAAAGAAAGCCTAAACTGCTCAATGAGTTGCAATGGTTTAAAAAGGTCGTTGTATTGCTGATCTTGCTTATTGTAGGAATCGTCACTGTTAGCGGTGTCTCATGGCTGTATATGAATTTTGACAAAAGTAAGAAAGAAGTGGGATTTTCAAACTTTGTTGAATCCTATACCAGTTCTGTTGCATTTATAATGGTTGAATACTGGCTGACTGATACTGAACAAATGATATATAAAAATAAAGTAGAAGGCACAGCTTTCCTTGTAGACAGCAGCGGATATCTTTTAACCAACCGCCATGTCGCATGTCCCTGGCTTGATGACACCTCTCTTTTTCAGGTGTATGGCCAATATTCCCTTTTAAATAAGCCTATTGAATTTAATTATAAAATGTATTTATGGTTTGAAGGAGAAAAAGCATTTAATCGCTTGCCAGCGTTGAGCGACTCTGTGGAGCTATCTGATTCATATTATCTTTCATCTGCCTATCGCACAGGCGGTGATGGCAACTTGAGAATTGTCGGAGTTCCAAGATCTTCAGTAAACACCGGTGAAATGATCAAATCTCCATTTAAAAACGATTTTGCGGTTTTAAAAATTGATACCCTGCCTTCTGATCTAAAACCTTTACCACTTGAAACTATAATTGATTCAGATGACATTCAACGTCTCTCTCCTGTTGTCATATTGGGATTCCCGTTAGGGAACAGAACTCAGGATGATCATATTAATACGAGTATTACCCGAGGGCATGTTCGAAGAACGTCAAAAGAAATCATTCAAGTGGATTCCTCAATATATAAAGGAAACAGTGGCGGACCTGCTATCAATGTCGAGGGCCAAGTCATCGGGATTGCATCCGGGGTAATTACAGATCAGATTAGCGGGTATTTTAAAATCAACACCCCTTTATCCGATTTTGGACTTATTTTGCCCATTTCAAGGCCGGCCAATTTTATTAAATCTATTAAAACAGGACAGCCCCATTGGGATGGAGTTCTTGATTTTTCTTTAGAATCAAAGCTTGAACAAATTACAGACCTTGCTATAGATAACAAATTCAAGGCTGCTGCAGAACTTTGTGAGAATATGCTTGAGACCAGCAAAGATCCGATTTTGATGTTTACAGCAGGAATGTTGAATTTTTGCACCGAGAATTTTGATAAAAGCAGATATTTTTTTAAAAACCTTTCCTTGATCGAACAAGAAAATACAACAGCCCGGCTTATGTACTATATTATAGACTGGATAAAAGCCCAAAAAAAAGCCAACGTGCTTACAAAAGATCTTTTTACCATGAACTGGTATGATGTGGATGAATATTTAGGTTACCTGGCTAAAATATTAAAAAGTAATAAAAGAATAACTACTGGGCTTATTGATTATGAAAACCGATCAGAAAAAAGCTGGAGGTTGTTTATTGAAGGCCTTATTTCAGAAAAACTCAATGATTTAGGGCATGCGAAAAACATGTATAAACAATCTATTCTAAATGCAGGGATTAATGATTGGGTATATTTTCTTTCCTTTTCAAGGCTGAATCGCATCCAGGAAAATCATACAAAATATCTTGAAAATAAAAAAGTCTATAAAAAAGAGCGCGAAGCCTACAGAAAAAAAGCGCAGGAATACAGAACCCAGACTAAAGAATTCAGTACAGCTATAACTACTTTGATTAATGAATTTGAATCCGATAAGTTATCCCCTGAAGAAAAAAAGAAGACCTATACGCAACTTTTTGAATTAGCACCTGAGAATCGAACAATTATTGGAAGGGTCGCTTTTTACCACGCAACCCAAAGTGAATGGCAAAAGTCAATTGATCTTATTGACACCTTTTTTAAGAAACCCACTCGGGAATCTTCATTAAGTTTAAGCCTGGGCTTACTAAAAGGAGAAATTCTCAACCTCATGGGCAACCATGAGGATTCAATCCATCAATTAGAATCATTTTCAAAAGGGATCCAAGATCCCTGGTACAGGATCATTATTAAACATCTTGTTATAAAACCAGATGAAAATGAGTTGATTAAACTAGCCGGTAAAAAACCAGAAAAATTGATTACCTTACATACTGCTTTGGGATTATGGGCAGAAGGAAATAAAGATAAAGAGCTTGCTGCCCATCATTACAGAGAGGCATTAAGCTCATATCTAGATAATTGGAACGAATATGACCTGGCACTTGCTAGAATTACGCGTTTCCGCCAAGTTAAAGACTGATTCTTGGTTTACCCCAATGTTGGGGGGGGGCAGCATTCGATCAATACACATTATGTTTAATTATCCTTTTTTTGTTTTAAGCTAATCCAGGCTTCCAGTCTTTGTTTAACCGTTTTTTCATATCCCCGGTCTGTAGGAAAATAAAATCGTTGATCCTCTAAGTCACTCGGCAGGTATGTTTGTGGAGTAAACCCATCCTTATAATCATGGGCATATTTGTATCCTTTCCCATAATTCAAATTTTTCATTAAGTTTGTGGGTGCATTCCGTATATGAAGCGGAACCTGCAAATATCCAGTTTCTTGAACCGTCTTTTTTATCGTTTTATGAGCCGTATACACCGCATTACTTTTAGGGGCGGTTGCAAGATAGATCGTCGCCTGGAAAATGGCATCATCGCCCTCTGGATGACCTAAAATACGAAAAGATTCACTGGCATTCAAAGCCATGGTCAAAGCGCCCGGATCAGCCATACCGATATCCTCGGTGGCAAATCGTATCATTCGTCTGAGAATATAATACGGATCGTCTCCTGAGGCAAGCATCCGTTCAAGCCAGTAAATAGCAGCATCGGGGTCACTGCCTCTCATGCTCTTAATAAATGCAGAGATCAGGTTAAAATGTTCTTCCCCTGCTTTATCATATAATAGTGATTTTTTTTCAATGGCTGTCTCAACATCCTGGACACGAATCTGTTCTTGTTTGGAAAAATGGAGTACCGCTGTTTCAAGGTTGGTTAATCCAATTCTGGCATCGCCATCAGATACAATTGCAATATGCTCACAAGCATTGTCAGACAATTTTTCTTTTTCAAGGCCCAAACCATTTTCAGAATCTGTTAAAGCCCTGTTTAAAATGGCTAAGATATTCTCTTTTTTAAGGCTGTTAAGCGTAAACACCCTGCACCTGGATACCAGGGCGGGGATCACTTCAAACGACGGATTTTGGGTGGTCGCACCGATAAGGGTGATCAAACCTTTTTCCACATGATGGAGAAATGCATCTTGTTGTGCTTTGTTAAACCGATGAATTTCATCCACAAAAAGAAGGGTCCTTTTTTTATATAGTGTCCGTCTTTCTTTTGCTTTTTCAATAATCTGTCGAATATCTTTAACACCCGAAAGAACGGCTGATATCTCAATAAATTCGGATTTTGTTTCATTGGCAATAATACCTGCCAGCGTTGTTTTCCCACATCCAGGCGGCCCCCATAGAATCATGGAAAAGACTCTGTCATCTTCAATGGCCTTTTGAAGAAGGCTTCCCTTAGCTGTCAGATGTTCCTGACCAACAAGTTCATCAAGATTTATAGGGCGCATTCTATCAGCCAAGGGGCGCATTAAAGGTTGATCCTGCAAATTTTCAGATTCAAAAAGATTCATTGGCTATGAGTTATCCATATCCCGTTGTCTTTTTCTTTTGCTTTGTTCTATTCGCTGCTTTTTCTTTTTTGTATTATGCTTCTTCTTTTTTTGGTAAATTCTTTCCTCTTCTATAGATCCCCCAGAAAATTTAATTTTCCCTGTTTTTTCCCTGAAAAACAGTTTAATCGGTGTTTTTTCTAAAGGAATCATCTCTCTTAATTGATTAAGTAAGTATCTTTTATAAGAAAAATGAACCCCATTAGGGAAATTAACAAAACAAACAAAAGACGGCGGTCTTGTTGCCACTTGAGTTGCATAGAAAAATTTCAACCTTTTCCCTTTATGCAGAGAGGGTTCTGTTCTATAAACCGCATCCTCAATAATCCGGTTCAGTAATCCCGTATTGATCCTGTGACAATATTCTTTATGGATTTTAACGACTTCATCCAGTATCCTATGGCACCTTTGCCCGGTAAGTGCTGAGATCGTTAACGCAGGGGCATAGGATAAAAATTTTGCTTTATACCGTAGGTCTTCCATATATTTTCTTATATTTTTTCGCTCTTTATCGACAAGGTCCCACTTGTTTAACAAGAACAAAGCCCCGCATCCTCTGTCCTCTGCATATCCCGCAATAGTAATGTCCTGATCTGTAATGCCTTCATCTGAATCAATCAATATCAGCGCCACATCGCACTCATCAAGACTCTTTAGCGATTTTAAAATAGAAAATTTTTCAATCTTTTTTGTCACTTTGCCCTTACGCCGGATACCAGCTGTATCCACAAGGATAAACTGTCTGCCCCTATGTGTAACACTGAGTTCTATCGCATCCCGTGTTGTCCCGGCCTTTTCATTAACCACAAGGCGCTGTTCGCCAAACAGCTTGTTGGCAAGAGAAGATTTCCCCACATTAGGCCTGCCTACAACAGCAATTTTAATCAAGGCTTCATCTTCATCTTCTTTTTGCTCATATTCTGGTAAGGCTTCCACCAACTCATCTAAAAAGTCACCAACACCAACGCCATGTTCTGCTGAAACTTTATAAAAATGATCAATGCCTAAAGAATAGAACTCAGACAGTTCATCATGCTGTTTATAACTCTCTATTTTATTGATCAGATAAAACACTGGTTTTGACATCCTGCGCAGGAAATCTGCCAGTTCCTGATCATAGGGTGATAACCCTGCTCGTCCATCCATAATAAAAATGAGAACATCTGCCTGGTCGGCTGCTGCCCTCAACTGTTCTTTAATCTGAGAGGCGAAATAATCATCATCCGAGCTTAAAAACCCACCTGTATCAACAACGGTAAATTCAACATCATCCCATTTGGCATCTGCATAATGTCTATCCCTTGTCACACCGGGAAAATCATCAACAAGCGCATTTCTTGCACGTGTAATCCTATTAAATAATGTGGACTTACCCACATTAGGGCGGCCAAGAAGGGCTACAACCGGTTTCATGTTTCAACCTCCAAAAAAATAAAATAAAAATTCTGTCGGTTTATACAATATATTGAATTATTTATAAATAGGTATGATGCCACCCAGGCAAATTACTTTTATTTTGTCCAGGAAAACAATAACGAACCAATACTCAAAAAAATGAGGCTCATGACAAGGAGTATGGTAATTTCAGGTGATACATCCGAAAGTGTAGCCCCATCATTGATAATTTTCCTGACTGCAGATAAAAAATGAGTTAATGGCAATGCCTGGGCAGCATTTTTCACCCAGGAAGATGCGCCTTCAACAGAGAACCAAACTTCCGCTAAAAACATCATGGGCCAGCAGATAAAATTAATAATTCCATTGGTTAATTCTTCATTCGTCCCCCTGCAAGCAATGATCAGTCCTAAGGAAACAAGACAGATCGTTCCTGCCAGAAAAACCACAAATGCATCAAAATAAGCACCCTGCATCTGAAAAGAAAAGAAAAAATCACATCCAAACCAGACCAGAAATGATGTAGACAACAAAATCAAAACCCTTGATATCATTTGAGCAGTCAAATATTCAAATGCGGTTACAGGTGTTGCCTTAAGACGCTTTAACACCCCACTTCTTCTGTATCGGACAATGACATACCCCACTCCGAAAAGAGACGAAAACATAATATTCATCCCAAGGATCCCTGGAAAAAGCCAGTCAATATATCGTATCTGCTCTCCTTGGATTTGCTGTTTGATTACCCTTGATACAAAGAACTCCTCAGGTATGATGGACTCTTTGACAACTTTTTCCAAAACATATCCTTTAGGAGATGAATCACTGATCCAGTACTTGAGTTCAGGGCCTTTGTTTTCCAACAAAATATCTATTTTGTGATGCAACAGCTTATTTATGGCCTCATCATGGGTTTCAAAAGGAACAATCTTTATATAATCATATGCCTTAAGCTTCTCAGGAATTTTAAGTTCTTTGACAACCATCCTGGTTTCTTTTACCGGAAAAACACCCAGTTTATACTCTGATCGGGTATCGGAACTAAAAATCACACCAAATCCGGCAACAATTAAAAATGGAAAAAGAATATTCCAGCCAAACCCTGCCCTGTCTCTTATAAACTCGAAATTTCGGGCCACAAACAATGCCCACATTCTTTTGAAACTCATCATGCTATTCTCTTAGGCTTTTACCGGTTAGTTTTAAAAAGACGGATTCCAAATTTTCAGGGCAATCTACATCTTTGCAATGTTTATCAATCAAGGCTTCAGGAGATCCTTGCTCAATAATTCGGCCATTATCCATTATCGCAATGGTATCACATATACTTTGGGCCTCTTCCATATAATGCGTAGTGAGTATGATGGTTTTCCCTTTTAAATTCCTATCCCGGATAATTTCCCAGATGTGTTTTCTTGCCTGAGGATCAAGTCCGGTAGTGGGTTCATCTAAAAATATGAGATCTGGATCATTTAACAGAGCAAGTCCAAGTAATAGCCTTTGCCGCTGGCCACCTGAAATTTTATTATTAAGGCTATTCTTAACATTTTCTAACATGCACAAGTCAATAATATCTGCGACCGGCAAATGTTTATCATAAAAAGCCGCAAATGTTTTTAAGGTTTCCTCCACGGTTAAATACGCCAAAAGCTCTGTTTGCTGAAACTGGATACCGATTTCCTGGTTAAAAGTTTTATTCCTTGCGTCTTGCTTATAAAAAATATCTCCAGAATCCTGAGAAATGATATTTTCCATCATTTCGACTGTGGTGGTCTTGCCTGCACCATTCGGGCCTAAAAGGCCAAAACAACTGCCGGAAGCAATGGAAAGATTGATACCATCCACGGCAGGTGAGCCGCTATAGCTTTTTTTCAGATCTTTAACTTCAATTATGTTTGATTCGTGTGGTATCAATCTTAAACCCAATAGCCCTCTCACTATAGACAAGCACAATAACCATTATTTTTGTATGACTACAACTTAATTATTACAAGACAGCTAAAAAGAATAGCAAAAAGAAACAGCATTGATATATCACAGCAATACTTCTAACTGGTTAACCCATTTAATGGTCACTCTAACGGATATTTAAATTTCCATTCATTTTGAATTTTATCCCACAGATGTTGTGATCGAAGCTTTTCTGTTATATCCCAAAACCGTTGTTCCGGCAAATCAAGATATCCTAAAAATGCTTTAAAATGCTTTTTAGGGAATTCACCATCATATCTGTTTACAAGGGCAATTGCCTCTTCTCTTGTAATATGCTGACTACGGATTTCCATAGATGCATCCCTTGTGGTCCTGCCCATACCAAATTTCAAATATCCCAGCCAGAAATGGAACCCATCAGTTTTGTCATCAATGCTTGAGTATTTTGTATATGTTCCTTCAGACCGCTCATCATTGTTGTTAAATCCTGTATTCTCAACCGCGCAATAATAATTTTCCTGGGGAATCCATTTTTTATAAAAAGAAAACCAATGCATCTGAACCCCTGACTTGTCTATTGCTTCCAAAGGTGGGGCCTTATAAATATCAAAAGAACTATTTTTAATTTCGTCAGATGAAAACACATCATATTCCTTGCCTATTCTTGCAAGTTCGGTCACACCATTTCCTCTAAAATAAAAGTATTGCCAATCATTTATATCTTCGTATGGCTTGTTTAAGTACTTTGAAGACCCACCATATTCAAGTTCACCATTTTCACCATAAAATACTAATGGCACCTGAAATTTTAACGCCATATGAATTGAAAAGGCTTTCTGACCCCATGCAAAAGGATCCCAGGAATCCCCATTACATTCAAAAGCAATACGAGCCAGTTTCCTATGGGTAATTCCATCTGGATAAAAAAAGATATTGTCATACCCTGATTGAACCATGCTATCATAATTTTTTCTTCCGATCTCAGTATACAAAAACGGTGCCCATGTCACCGTTAGTGGATGCATTCCATATTCATGCTTTAACTGATATGCAACATATCCGCTATCCTTACCACCACTGGAAGGTACGATAACATCATAGCTGCCGTCTTTTGATCTGTGCTGATCCAAAAGATCCTGAAGCATGGTTTCCCGTTCTGTCCAATTAATCGTATGTTCCTTTGCCCGAGCATATTGACAAGCACTGCAGACATTATTCTCATCAAATGTGATCCGAGGTCGTTGATTGGATGTCACACAATTGCTGCAGAATATCACATGATCAGGCAGTTCATTGAGCTGAATATCAATCAAAGGCATCTTGGGTGGCTGGCGCTTAAATAGCTTTTTCAATCTTTGACTCCTATTATAATTTATTATAAAAATTATTCAAAATTTTCAGCCCGGTTGGACCGCTCAGTTCAGGGTGGAACTGACACCCAACAATATTGTCTTTTTGAACGGCAGAACAAAACCGCTGTTTCCCATAACTTGTGGTTGACAGAATCGATTGATTATCCTCAGGACAACAGGCATAGGAATGAACAAAATAGGCCTCATCCTGCATATTTAATCCGCTAAACAAAGTACGATCCCAGTTTTTATGACAAGTGTTCTCAATACTAAGATGGCTCCAACCAAAATGTGGCAATTTTTCCATGATACCCTGAATATTATCAAACAATTTTTCAACTGTTCCGTTCACTAAATTCAGGCCACTGGTTTCAGAATTTTCAAAACTTTTTGATAATAGCAGTTGCATGCCAAGACAAATCCCCAATAAGGGTCTTCCTGATGTCGCAAATTCAATAATTGGGCCGACCAGACCTATGCTATAAAGATTTTTCATTGCCTCTGGGAAAGCCCCCACTCCTGGCAATATGAGCCTTTCTGCTTTGCAGATCACGTCTGGATCATTTGAAACCACAGCCTTTACCCCTATTTTTTCCAAGGCACGGTTTAGAGAAAAAATATTACCCATACCATAATCTACAATTATTGTCTGGTCTGATATTTTCACCTTTTCTGCCGGCTGATCATTCTGATTTTCAGGTTGTATTCTACGTGACACCCCCGAATGAACCAACTGGTGTTTCAGTGTGCCAATGGAAACAGGGATAATTTTGTCTTTTAAAAAATCATTACCTTCCAATCTTGACCGTTCAATATAGGATGTATTGCCCTCGATTTTATCATCAGCCTTTGTTTTCAATTGTTCCAGCCTACGGTAATGGAAAATAGAAGCGGAACTGATCGCATCAGCACCGCTTGCAAGACATTTGGTAATATGATCGCAGGAACCAAATCCGCCATTAATAATTACAGGGATATGAACGGCTTGTACCACCTGTTGGATAAATTCATAATCAACCCCGTTACCTGTTCCTTCTGTATCCACAAATGTAAGAAAAATCTCCCCCGCCCCCGCTTTTTCAACCCTTTGAATCCAGTCAAGAACAGTTATCCCTGAATTTTCCCTTGCATTTGTATGCATGCACTCATAAATATTATTTGCTTTTTTTTTTGCTTCAACATAAACAACCATGCATTGGGATCCAAACGAGGCTGCACCTTTTTCAAGCAATGAAATATCTTCAAAAAGGGCGGTATTTATCGCGAGTTTATCAGCGCCTGCACACAAAAGTGAGTGCATATCCCTTGTTGATCGGATCCCCCCCCCAACAGTCAGTGGAATAAAAATCTGATGGGCAGTTCGCTCTACTATTTCCACAAGGTTGCTTCGGCCATAAAGGCTTGCAACAAGGTCAAGATAAATCAACTCATCTGCACCATCCTGATAATACTTTAAAGAAAAGTCCTCAGGCCGTCCCAGAACTCGAAGCCCTTCCAATTGAACGCCCTTTACCAGATTGGGTCCTTTGATATCCAGCTTGGGGATGATCCTGATATGCTTCTTATCGTTTGTCATTTATATGATGATATAAATCCTTTATATAATTTAAAACCTATCTGTATGGTTCATACTATATACTATCGGCAATGTTTGGTTTTACTCAATCAAAGGATATAAAGACTTTAGCACCAATGATCCATTTTAAATACTCAATGTCTAATATTCCTTATCTTTTATCTTTAAATTATTCAAGCAGACAGAAATGATCCATGGTTCAATGTTTGGTTCCAAAATATTATGATTGATCTTATAATACAAGCCCATAAAGGGATAAACAAATTACACCTTGACACGGCGATGATATTTTTTTAATTATCAATTTTCTTGCTACCCCTTTAAAGGAATCGCAATTATGACAGAGCCATACAACATATTATGGAAAAATATTGAAAACTGTCCAGGTTGTACACTTCCGAAAATGCCGGAAAAAAAAATCATTACAAAAACATCAAAGGTCTGTGCCATGGGCAGCTGCTTTGCAGATGAAATGGGCTGGTGCCTAAGAGACCATGGTGTGGATATGGGCGACCATGGAGAAGTCGAGCAATTAAAACATCTTTTATATCAATGGGGCACTTTTTTTGACCCCAAAAACCTATATGACTGCCTGGACCGCCTGATCAACAATTCGTGGGAAATTAAGGATCGCCATTTTGCATATATACCAGAAGAAGATGTCTATTATTACCTGTTCATGAAAATAAGGGCAAACAGCAACAATATTGACATAGTAAAAAAACGACTTTTTGAAGTGGAAGACTATTGGCGGAACTGGCTGGCACAATCAGACATAGTCATTCTTACACTGGGAATGATCGAAACCTGGATTGACAAGGATAATGATCGCGCCTGGCAGGGATTTGTGGGAACCACTAAGCCCGTCCATTCCTATGAGAACAGAGCATATCATAAAACACTAACATATGAAGAATGTCTTGAATATGTCCAAAAATGCATTGAGCTGGTGAATGGCTATGGCAGAAAAAAAAATGTAATTATCACAGTATCGCCCGTACCCCTCGCATCCACCTTCCGAAAACAGGATGTCATAACTGCCAATCGACACAGCAAGTCTATACTGCGAGTGGTTGCAGAAACTGTCACTCAATTGTATGACAACATTACCTATTTTCCGGCGTTTGAAATTGTTACAGATTGCGTTGGCTGGCCCCAGGCATATAAGACAGACAAAAGACATGTCAGAATCGGGATCTTTGCCCAATATATCGCACCTACATTTTTAAAATATTTTTACAATTAGCATCTTGTTCTAATTCTTTTGTATTGACCTTACCAAATGATAAAAAAAGCATTTGCTATAAACCTTTTTGAAAAAAAGACATG
>JAAEKY010000917.1 GCA_024227235.1 Desulfobacteraceae bacterium
AATATGAGTTTAAAGGTGTATTGGCGATTACGATTGCTGCAAGGGCTGAGAGCATCAACAAGATGCCACCAGACGATTCCATTTTAAAGAATTTTGTTATAAATGTTTCAGGAGTTTTTCCCATACCGGTTCCTATTTCCTCTACATGTACAGATACCATACAATAATAATACGTATTTTCAATCTAGGCTTTTCAATGGTGATTTTTAGCCTAATCCCAAGTTCAAATATACCATCAAGTGTTGTCTGTATCAGCGGATGTTTCTTTCTTGATTAGAAAAAAAACAAGGGACAGGATAGATAATTAGTAACTATTTCTTTATCGGATCTTCCCTTTCAGGGAAAGCAGGGTCTCGCATGATTATATGTGGGTAGCAGAGGTTTTTCTGAATATGTTAGTGACTACGCCTATCCTGCCAATATAACAGTGAAAAGTGACTTTACGTTAGTTTTTTTAAAATTGCAAGAAAAGACAAAAAAGCTAATCTTCAGAGGCTGCTACATTTTTTCTCAAAATCAATATTTACATTGTACTTACAACCTGTTATGTGGGTCTCATGAGAATTAACCAGGGGAATATCCGTTTCAAGATAACACCTGATATACGAGAGGTGACCAACAAAAAAAGACTCACTTTCGATCCATTATATTTACTGATCCTTGAATTTAGACCGGATACCATTCGCAATCAATACAGTACCGATACAAAGCAGAGTAAAACCCAAAGCACCTGTCCAATCCTCTTTTTGAATAGCAGATATTATTCCCCAAGATAGGACGAAGATAGCAAGGCCTGCAAAGAGTGTTATGAGAAAATATTTCACAATCAAATCCCCTATATTTTTTTATA
>JAAEKY010000918.1 GCA_024227235.1 Desulfobacteraceae bacterium
AAGGATGATCCCAAGGACATTTGATCCAGCGTATTTTGCTGCTGATTTAAATAAAACATCAGCCGCCGGTCTCTGATAATGAACAAGGGGTCCTTTTTTTACCTGGACATAATATCTGGCCCCACTTCTTTTTATAGCGTTTCTCAAAAATATGTTCCTAAAAAAGATAAAAGAAATCTAGACTTTTGAATAAACGTATGCATATTATGTATACATGGCGCGACCCCGTATATATCCGAATCCTGATAATGGTAGAATAGAAGAGTTAAAAGAGACTTCACGTGTTGGTTCTAATGAAACTGCACTGAGATGCACTGCTTTTCAGTTACTTCTATCGGATGTACCAAGAGAAAGTGTCTGTCAGGCTCTTATAGTGACAGAACGTGACTTGCGCAAATGGATCAAAGCATTTAATGAAAAAGGGGTGGATGGATTAATAGTCAAAAAACGTCCGGGTAGAACATCGATATTGAATGGAGAACAAGCTCAAGAGCTTGCTCAGCTCATCGATCAACCTGAGAAAGCAGAACGTGAATTTTGGACAGCCAAGGCATTCCATGGATATATTGGTAAAGCTTATGAAATAGAATGCAGCTATCAGACAGTAGTTCGTTTTTTTCATAATCAAGGGTTTGCATTAAAAGTTCCCCAGACATGGCCTGACCGCCAAGATGAAGAAAAAAGGAAAGTATTTTTAGAGGAGCTTGAATTACTTTATAAAGATAGAAAAGTCGATATTTGGTTTCAAGACGAAACCGGATTTGAAGGTGATCCGAGACCTCGGCGCCGATGGGATAAAAAAGGTAATAAAACAAAAGTAACAAAGAATGGAGATCATTTACGCATGAATGTAATGGGTATGATTTGTCCAAGAACCGGAGAGTTTTTTGCCATAGAAACGTCTCATTCAGATACAGATACATTCCAGGCCTTTCTTGAAGAAGCCAATAAAACCATTAAATTGAAACGCAAAAAAAATATACTGATCCTCGATAATGCTTCCTGGCACAAGAAGAAAATCCTTGAGTTTTATGGCTGGAAACCTAAGTTTTTGCCACCGTATTCTCCAGATTTAAACCCTATAGAACGAATATGGAATACAATGAAGGCCAGATGGTTTAACAATCATGTTTGCAGAAATGCTCAGCAACTCATGGACAGACTGGATCAAGCAATTCTTGATGTAATTGACAATCCAAAAAGAAATCAAAAAACGGCTTCAATCGGAACGTTATTTTGAGAAACGCTATAATATTTCCCGGCCAGTCATAGCATTGAAGATTTTCTTTGAATTGTTCAGATATTTCGTGAACAGGATTATTATATAGTTCAGCTTTTTTTTTATACGATGTGCCGCCAATAGACTGATATCTGATTTGCGATTTTTTAAAGGTGCAATTTCAATAGGCAAAGAAGCAATCCTGAAATAAAA
>JAAEKY010000919.1 GCA_024227235.1 Desulfobacteraceae bacterium
ACAGCATCGGCATTTTTTGATGCAATCATAGAAACAGCTATGCAATGTTCCGGTTTGTTAGAAAAACGAAAGTTAGGCAGTAATTTTTAAACCCGAAAGAGCATCAGGAAAAAAGCAAGCTCTATTTTTAATTTAATTTTTAGCCATACTCCACACTCCCGATTTTTTATCAGTTTTAAAAAAAGCATATGAAACCGATTTAATTTTTCAATCATAAACCCTAAAAATTGAGAGTGACCGGTGGAAAACCATGCCCAAATGTCCAAAATTGGCAAACTGGTATGACAAGATCTCTTAGAATAAATTAAAGGATCAGAGCACCTTTGAGCCATAATTTAAATATTGGAGCGGACATGGTGAGGCATTCTTTCGAAAGCCGTCATTGATATCCGGTATATACGGAGCACTGCGGCAGTTGAATTAAAGCCATCCAGTCCGCAAAATTTATAAAATCTTAAATCGAAAGGATCAAATCCAGTTTGTATTTATAGTTTGAGTTCTATTCCATAAAGCTCCTGTATCATGTTACGCCATTGACCCAAAGGCATCTCGTTGTCAAATGCGATATCCAATGCATTTGCCCTTTGCCACTTTTCGTGAAGCTTGGGCCAGGCCATTAAATAGTATTCGGCCCTTTTTTCCATCTTAACATTTGTATTACGGTATTTTGGGGGCAAATACGTTTGGTGGCTTCGCATCAGGCACAATGCTATACGCAGATATCTTCTGGCCATTCCAAAATCTGCATGTTGGCCTTGAGCATCACGCCTTTTGTAATCTGACATCAATTCATCCGGACCATGTTTGCCTATGTGAGAAGCGGATTGTACAACATAGTCTTTCAGAATACGATTACATCGTTTTCCAACCTTTTTGATTTGAGTTTTTCCTTGAGGACCACCGGTTTGCTTGACCTTTGGAATAATGCCAGAATATGAAATCAAATTATTTATCGACTTTTGCTTATTGGGATCTCCAATTTCTGCACTTACACCTGCAGCTAAAACGATTCCAATACCCCGAATGCTGGTCAGAAAAGCCCCTTGAGTTTGGGCTAAAATGTCAGCAATTTCTCTTTCCAGTTGCTGAATGCTTTCTTGCATACAAGAGAATAGTTTAATTTGCTGCTTCAATGAAATTTGCAAAGTAGCAACAGATTTTTCAGGTGGTTTTAGGATTTGATCTGTATATTTTTGAAGTTTTTGAGCTTGTCGATCTGGGTGCTGTATTCCCTGACGGCTCAATAGTTTGGTTAAAGTTGAACGTCGGCGCCTATGGATTTGATGCGGGCTGAATTTATCTTCCATTAGCAATAATGAACATTTTGAAAACGGGGCAACGCCACTTTTTCTTTCATCTAAAAAACCGGGGAAAATTCGATCAACAATAGTATGGATTCTATTTTTTACCCCTGTTGTCATATTTACAAGTTTTCGCCTTTGTCGGATAAGCATTCGTAAGTTCCAGTAAATGCCGGATTGGGCTGGAGAACAGTTACCTCTGCAACTGAGAAGCATTTTACAAATGCCTAATAAATCAAGCTGATCAGTGCTTGCTTGCATGTTCTCACGATGTGTTTTTGCGTCATGCGCATTTACCCCAGCAACCAGCCAATTTTCTAACCGCAGGGTGGCTATAAAATTGTCAGCATAGGAACCACAATCTTCACCTCCAAAAAAAACATGATTTAGGCCGATTCCATGATGGCGACAAGATTTTGTGACTTGATCTACCAGATAATTTTTACCGTCCAATGAATTTTTTATCGAAAATGGTTTCCGGATAATCCGTCCATTGCCATTGCAGAACATCACCATATGATCTTTTTTCGCATAATCCATTGGAACACACATAACCTTGGATCTGTTTCCAGCCATTTCAAACAGAGTAAGGATTTCTTGACTTTGATTTTGAAAAATGTTCTTCTTTTTCATAGTGGAGCTCCTTATAACATTCAACTGCTTCATTGCAGATTGATCTTTAAAAATACCACTATTTTAGATGGTACATTTTGTTTATGAGGGGCTTCACTATTTTGATGGGAGATTATACTGAGTATGGTTCAAAAATTAGCATGAAAAGTAAAATTTTTACCCCAAAATAATTGAACCATGAATCTGTGTGAGATTGATTAAAAGCCTCTCACAAATTCACGCCATCAATTATTTTGAAAGGTACCAGTTGAGTAAATCAGTCTAATAAATATATAGCAAGTGGGTCAATACGAACTCGTTAATACTCGCCCTATAAAAGGGGAAGGACTTATTTTGAGTTTTCCAACAAACCAAATGAACTGGTCAAGCTGGTTATTTGGCAACGTTATTCTGATATCCTTTCA
>JAAEKY010000920.1 GCA_024227235.1 Desulfobacteraceae bacterium
CCCTCCCGTTCTTTCCATGGTTATTATATTATAAATTAGATCTTCTTAACTGGTACCTTACAGAATAATTGATGGCGTGAGTGAGAGAGAGCCTTTCAAACGAGTTCTCACTCAGTCACGACTCAATTATTCTGGGGTAAAAAGTTTCATATTTTTTCTTAACATTCTGTATTGAAAACAGGATGTTTCCCTCAATTGGGTGAAGCTCCCCATAAATAGTATGTACCATCTAAAATAGTGGTATATTGAATGATCAATCTGCAATGCTGCAGTTGAATTTTATAAGGAGCTTCACTATGAAAAAAAGAAACATTTTTCAAAACCAAAGTCAAGCAATCCTTTCTTTATTCGAAACCGCTGATAACAGATCCAGCGTGATGTGTGTTCCGATTGATTATGCTAAAAGAGATCATACTGTGATGTTTTGTAATGGCAATGGGAAAATTCTTCGAAAACCATTTTCGGTTAAAAATTCATTAGTAGGAAAAGATTATTTAGTCGAGCAGATCGAGAGATCACGGCACTATCATGGGATTCAGCTGAATCATATCTTCATGGGTGGAGAAAATATTGGTTCTTATGCTGAGAATTTTGTAGAAGCTTTACGTTCAGACGATTGGTTGGTTGCCGGCGTTAATGCCTATGATGCAAAAGTACAACGGGAAAATCTTCAGGCAAGTACTGACTGTTTGGATCTAATGGGTATTGCCAAACTGCTTATTACCTGCAGAGGAAACTGCTTTCCAGCACAATCCGGCGTTTATCGAAATCTGCGTATGCTTGTCCGGCACCGGAGGAAACTTGTTGAGATCACAACCGAGGTTAAAAACAGAATACATACGATTGTTGATAGGCTTTTTCCTGGTTTCCTGAATGAACATAAAAGTGGTATTTCCCCTTTTTCCAATGGCTCTCTATGGTTAATGAAAGACCGATTCAGCCCACAACAAATTCGTCGGAAAAAACGTTCTACTTTGATAACGGCTTTAAGGAAGCAAGGTACTAACAAATCTGACAAGGCTGCCGATAAACTTCAGCATTATGCAGTTAAAGTTATCAATCCACAAAAAGATTTTGTATGTACATTACAAAATGTATTAACTCAGCATATCCGGCATCTGATCTGTTTGCTGGAAAGCATAGAACAATTGGAAAATGAAATTGCAAGGACTTTGGCACATACCCAGGGAGCGTTTTTAACCAGTATCCGGGGCATTGGTATTGTATTAGCAGCAGGTGTATGTGCAGAAATTGGAGACCCTAATAAACAAAAGCCGTTAAGCAGTTTGGTGTCTTATTCCGGCATCATCCCAAAGGTCAAACAAACCGGGGGTAAAGAAGGACAAACACGAAGCGGGAAAGTGGCAAAACGCTGCAATCGTATCCTTAAAGATTATGTTGTTCAATCCGCTGCACATATGGGCAAACATGGTCCTGATGATTTGATGATGGATCATAAACGACGCAGTTCATCAGGTCAGCATGCAGATTTTGGTATTGCCCGTCGTTATCTGCGCATGACAATGAGTTTAATGAAGAATTCCCAAACATATTTGCCGGGCTACTTGCGCAGCGCAGGATGTAAAAAGGAAGAGCGGGCAGAGTATTATCTCATGACCTGGCACAATATGCGTGAAAAATGGAGAAAAGCTAATGCCTTAAAAGTTGCCTTCAGTAAGGAGATGCCCTTGGGCACATGGAGAAACATGATACAGGAGCTTTATGGGATAAAACTTGGATTATAACAAGATATTGAAACCTCAATCTATGCAGAATAATTTTGATATCTCAGCTGGCAGGATGGCTAAATCTTAACTGTCATGAATTCCCCAAAAAAAGGAGTATTCAATGGCTTTAAAAAGAATGTCTTCCTGTCAACCCCATCGAGTAGAAAGCATGGCTCAAAGGTGCTTTGATCCATGGATAAAGTCCATGAGATCTCGTCATACCAGTTTGCCAGCAGAATGGGACAGACAGGAAATACCACCGATCGCTAATATTAAGATTGTTCTAATTTGATGAGTGTATTCAATATTTATGGTGTTTTAAAAAAATCGGCAATAACCGAACAGGAGGAGTTTTGCCTAAAAAATTGAGGGAAAATAATCGTTGACTTTTTCCTGGTGCTCTTTATACAGAAAGTTAAAACTCGCTAAAACCCACCAAAGCCTATAATCACGGGGCTTTTCACGCTTTTCACCAAAAATTTTTTTTCACCATCAATTTTGAGTTTTAAGTTACATATGCTATAGTGCATATAACTTAAAACTAACGGGTTAGAGAAAAAATATGAAAAAAGGACAAAATTTCAATCATCCAAAGAAAGGATCCAGGATCGAAGTGGAACCGATCCGGAGAGAAAAAGACATTAAAGCAATCAAGAAACTCTTATCAGACAATCCCAGGGATTTGTTGCTTTTTACCCTGGGGATCAATAACGGGATCCGTGCCGGTGACCTTTTAAGGCTCAAGGTCGCTGATGTCCGTTATTTAAAAATTGGCCAGGTACATTCTATTATAGAGTCCAAGACCCAAAAAAAGAATGTGGTGGTGATTAACAAGTCTGTCCGGAAAGCCCTTGATAATTATTTTGCCCAGGGGGAAACCAAGAACGATGAAGGTTTTTTATTTAAAAGCCGACAAGGTGACAACTCTCCCCTAACCATACAATCGGTAATTTTTAAAATGAAGCAGTGGACCAGTGCTATTAATCTGAAAGGGAATTATGGATCCCACACCCTCCGGAAGACCTGGGGCTATCAACAACGGACTAAATTTGGTGTTGGTTTTGATTTGATTGCTAAACGCTATAACCATTCTGACCCCAAAACAACCATGGCCTATTTAGGGATTGAAGACAAAGAAGTGCATGATATCTTGATGAATGA
>JAAEKY010000921.1 GCA_024227235.1 Desulfobacteraceae bacterium
ACTGATTGAAATAAAAATAATATTTAGCATCTATCTGGAATATAAAGGTTTTTTAAAAAAAATCTTTATGCAAAAAAAGCCCAATGACCACAGAGAATAATCATTTAACTAAAACTATGTAATAAAAGTAATAACTTAAGAAAAAAATTTCCTAATGGTTTTCCCTTAATTTTAGCTGATACACTCGTACTCTCGTTTACCTAACCTGGCAAATATTTGCTTTATGAGTATGGGTTAAAACCCTATTAAGCACATTTATAAGTTTGATGGATAAGGACTCCACCAAAAAAGAATAAAGCTGATAGGTATTATTGCTTGTCGACTTTTATTTATGGTTTTACATTAGTCTCCGTAATTTCATTTAAATTGCATCTATTTTTGCATCAAATCCATTTTAAATAGTTCACAATAAATAAACTTTATGTAAAGTCTTTTTTCATACAGTCGTATTTTGTAAAATTCTGCAAAAATTCCGAAAATTCCGGAAAATTCCGGAAAATTCCGCGAAAAATTCCGGGGACATGTTATAGTTTATTTTCTTGGGCCTGCCGGGGTAGCCCTAGCCTGGGATTGTTTTAGGACTCAAGAATTTTATCCATAACTTTTCGAGCGTCTACTACTGCAGTATATATAAGGTTGGAGTGCTTCTTTTCTTTAATCATGCCATCTGAACCAATTTCCATATAAGATGGGCTGATCGCACCACCAATGGCAAAAATACCATCCCTGTTTGTCTCAAGATAATCAGAGAGCATCAATAATCGTTCTCCTTCCTTGGCGATTTTGCAGATGGCACCCGTACAAGTGATTTGTTGAAGATTCAGTGCATCAAAAATAGCAGAAGGACCATGGGTTCCAATACAGGCAATGACATTTTTCATTGGAAAACTCATGCCCTGATACAGATACAAATCATTCCCCTGGCTGGAAGATGTTGTCTGATGAATATAAAGTCTGTCAATTCCATCAGCATCTACTTCTCCAATTTTTGGAATCGCCTTCTGAAGAATTTTAATATGTCCACCCAACAGCACTTCTTCGCCAAGGTCTCTTGCAGTATCTTTATTAATCTCAAAGGTTTCTCTGATATTTGCCCAATAGACGCTGGTGTCATCATCCTTGGCTTCACGTTTAATTTTAGATAATGATGAAACAACATCGGCGGCGGCATTTCCACCACCGATAACCAATACGTTTATTCCAATATAATCCTCACCATTTTCGATATTTCGAGCTACAGTTTTGGCTTCGCCATAGATCCCGAGATCATTAGGAATGTTACTACCAAAGCCCAGAATTATATTTTTTGTCAAATAAGAACCTTTGTCAGTTTTTACTATATAGTCAGGATAGGTACCTTCAATTTCTTTGAACTCTTCATTGTAGTGAATATTGAGATCATTGGAAGCCACTACATTTTGAGCTTGTTCGATGTAAGCCTCCACAGGAATTTTTTCAGGAGGGGGTTTTAATTCATCAACCGGGAAGGGGTCTGTATACCGTTTAGGAATAGTCGGGTATACTTTTTTCCCTTTTGGATACGTGTCGATAATGCCTTGCATAGTGTTGCTGCCTTTTTCTAAAATCAGAAATGTTTTTGATTGTTGCTTGGCAATAATAGCAGCAGAAAGGCCTCCAGGGCCTGATCCGATAATAACAACATCAAGTTTTGCAGACATGTGAATCGTTCTCCTTAAATTGACTTCATTAAATAATTTTTAATCAAAGTAACATAAAATCTTCATTTTTGTCCATTTTAAAATATTGATTTAAAAAGGGATATAGATAGATTGTGTACATTTAAGAACGTTGTTGGGTATTTTTTTGTGAGGCAGAACATTGTTTTTGTTTTGCAATGTAAAGTTAGTTTAAACCATTAATGTAGATATCTATCAGGTTTCTGATCACCGACAATTATTTTTTTCCTGCAGTTTACCAAATGACGAAGGGTTCATATCTTCCTTAAGGCTGAGCAAAGTTTTGACCATTTTAATTTTGTGTTCGACTATATAATAGAATTATTTTTAAAATTTATTTGTCCTGTACCCCAAATTAGAATACTGTAATTTTTATGATGTAAAGAACGAACCATCTGCAGGACCGTTCTATTATATCAAAGGCCATCAATATGAACAATTTTTGTAAATTACTTAATCAAGGATTAAATAGTGGGTGTACTTGAAAACGGCAGTCTTATAAGAAAACAGATGATACTTATGGCTGGCGATTTTTTAATTGGCCTTTTTATCATTTTCCTCATTAATACAAACGGGTATCCAAAATTTTCATTAAATGCATATTCTGATTTATGGGCCCTTTTATTCACACCTGTCTTAATCTTAGCTTCATATTTTTGTGAAATCTATAATATAAAAAGTCCAGTGATCAAAACCCTTACCATCCGCTGCCTCGTTGCTATGGCAATCTCTTTTTGTCTGCTTATTTGGTTCAGTCATACTGCTGGTGCTACCTTCCAAATGATTGCGGGGATAATAATTTTTCTGTGCTTCCAAATTTCATGGCAAAGTCTTTATCATAAGTCGTTTCAATCTTCTTTTTTCATAAAAAATATTCTTGTTATCGGCACAGGTTCTGCTGCAATTCAAGTTGAGAAAATACTTAAGACGTCCTCTGGGAAATACAGCCTTAAAGGCTATATTTCGACACCAATGGATCCGATTGATGTTGATAAGGATAAAATTCTTGGAAAAATTGACAATATAATTGAATTGAGCAAAGAGCACAAAATTCACACCATTGTTATCGCATTAACAGAAAGACGCGGTAACCTGGCAATTAATAAACTTGTATCATGCAAGCTGATTGGCATTCGTATTGTTGATTACCCTAATCTGTACGAAACAATTACCGGAAAAATTCCAGTTGAAAGTATAAATCCAAGCTGGCTTGTACAAAGTAATGGATTTTTAATAACACCCTATATAAAAATAATGAAAAGAATTTTTGACATCTTGTTGTCATCCCTTCTCTTATTGATTACCATGCCATTTTTTCCAATTGTTGTATTCATGGTCAAATATCAATCACCTGGCCCAATCTTTTATTTGCAGGATAGGGTTGGGGAAAGAAATAAAAACTTCACTATCTACAAATTCAGATCCATGGGGATGGATGCAGAAACGAAATTAGGCGCTGCATGGGCAAGGGAAAATGATCCGCGAATTTCAAAATACGGCAGTTTCATGAGAAAGTTAAGAATAGATGAACTCCCACAGCTTATCAATGTACTAAAAGGTCAAATGAGTTTTATAGGTCCGCGACCTGAGCGTCCTGAATTCGTAAGCAAAATCAGTGACGCTACACCGTATTATATGGAACGCCATGCTGTAAAGCCTGGGATAACCGGGTGGGCTCAGGTTATGTATCCATATGGTTCATCACTTGGTGATTCAATTGAAAAACTTCGATATGATCTCTATTATATAAACAATTTATCTTTATTGCTTGAGATGTTGATTGTTTTTGAGACTGTTAAAGTAATCCTATTCCGAAAGGGGAGCAGATAAATATGGATAATACAGATCAACACCACATCGATTTAAGCCAGCGTCTTTTTATTGAACTCGGAACTTCTCTGCTCATTGAAACCAGCGGCAAACTAAAATCCTTTTCTGGAAAACTTGTGGGTATGAAGGTTGGAAAC
>JAAEKY010000922.1 GCA_024227235.1 Desulfobacteraceae bacterium
AATTATCTGTTTTAGAAAAAGAAGGAATGGTTCAACGATTCGAATATACGTTTGAACTGGCGTGGAAAACGTTAAAAGATTTTTTAGATGATCAAAATGTTGATGCCAAATTCCCCAGGAAAGTCATTAAAAAGGCCTTTGAGTACGAAATTATCGAAGATGGTGTCATTTGGCTTGAAATGATGGAACAAAGAAATTTAATGGCCCATACCTATAGTGATGAAATTTTCAAAAAGGCTGTAAAAGCTATTTGTGAAAAATATTATACAGCTATTTTACAAGTTTTTACTTTTTTTTTGAAAAAATAATGTTTGGTATTGATCAAAATATCATTGATATGATTCGATCTGAGATAATGAAATCTAAAGATATAAAAGATATTTTAATCTTTGGTTCCAGAGCAAAAGGCAATTATAAAAAAGGATCGGATATTGATATTACTATTAAAGGTAAGAATATATCTTTCGAGCTTTTAACCCAATTTAAAACTAAATTTAATCAAGAGATGCCCATACCCTACCATGTCGATATTATTCATTTCGAATCCATATCTAATACGGATTTGATCGCCCATATCAGGCGGGTAGGGGTCAGTATTCTGGATCCTGTCTAATTGATGATTTATCAAGCAATAAATGAGGGTGTTTTGAAATATAATTCATTTCCTGCTGTCTTTAATTGCGGAAAACCTCAATTGTTAATTTCATTATAATCATTTGTAATTATTATTAATTTTTATAATTTATATTTTTTTGGTTGTAAAATATATAAATTATTGTTAGTTTTTCATACCTAAATTTTGATTGTTGGTTATTTTACAGATGTGACTTGATTGCTTTGAATTTACATTATATATAAAATAAATACTTTAAATAAAGGAAAACTAATGACAGATCAACGAATTTTCAATTTTAATGCAGGGCCTGCAGCATTGCCTTTAAAGGTCTTGAAAGACATACAATCTTCATTTTTAAATTTTAATCAATCGGGCATGTCTGTAACAGAAATCAGCCATCGCTCGGTATACTTTGATGACGTGATTAATGATGCGGTTGAGCGCGCAAAAAGACTTTTAAAGCTTGATGACAGATTTCATGTTTTATTTTTGCAGGGCGGGGCGTCCATGCAATTTGCCATGATGCCTATGAACCTTTTATCGGGTGATGATTCAGCAGATTTCGTTAATACGGGTACCTGGTCTACAAAAGCCATTAAGGAAGCTGAAATTCTAAAGAAAAATTTTAAAGTGGTCGCATCATCTGAAGATAAAAATTTTTCATATATTCCAAAAGATATTGAATTTTCAAATGATGCCAAGTATGTGCATCTGACTTCTAATAATACAATCAAAGGCACGCAATTTAATGAGTTTCCAGATACCAATGGAATTCCTATCTTATGTGATATGTCTTCAGATATTTTTTCTCGACCTTTGGATATGGATAAGTTTGGTTTGATTTATGCCGGGGCGCAAAAGAATCTGGGACCTTCAGGAACCTGTATGGTCATTATCCGGCAAGATGTTCTTGATATGGCAAATGATGATTTGCCAAGTATGTTAAAATATTCTACCTATGCCGCAAAAAATTCTATGTATAATACGCCGCCTTGTTTTGGGATATATACCATTGATCTTGTATTAAAATGGATAGAAGAAGATATGGGTGGATTAGAAAAGGTTGAACAACACAATATAAAAAAAGCAGATCTATTATATGATTGTATTGATTCAAGTTCTTTTTATAAAACAACCGCGGAAAAATATTCAAGATCTTTGATGAATGTGACCTTTAGACTGCCCAGTGAAGATCTTGAAAAACAATTTGTTGCCAAAGCAATAGATAGCGGATTTGGTGGACTTAAAGGACACCGGTCTGTTGGTGGATGCAGGGCATCAATCTATAATGCTGCAACTTTGGAGAGTATTCAAGCTCTCGTTCAATTTATGGAAGTGTTTGAAAAGGAGAATAAATGATGAAAGTGCTTGTCAGTGATAAAATTGGAGATGCAGGATTAGAGATATTTGAAAATCAGGAAGGTATTGAACTGGATGTAAAGACTGGCCTTGAACCTGATGCGCTAAAAGAAATTATTGGGCAGTATGACGCACTGGCTATCAGAAGTGCCACCAAAGTCACCAAAGAAATTCTTGATGCAGCAACCAATCTTAAAGTCATTGCAAGAGCAGGGATTGGCCTTGATAATGTGGATATTGAAGAAGCCACAAAAAAGGGTGTTGCTGTAATGAATACCCCTGGTGGGAATACGGTAACAACCGCCGAGCATGCCATTGCTATGATGATGGCATTGACAAGAAATATCCCTCGGGCAACCCAGTCCTTGAAAGAAACCAAATGGGAGAAAAAACTGCTTCAGGGAAGAGAAATCCGAAATAAAACATTTGGTGTAATCGGATTCGGTAATATTGGATCGATTGCTGCAGGCCTTGCAAAAGGGCTGAGGATGAAAGTCATTGTATTTGATCCGTATATTTCTTCTGAGCATATTGAAAAAGCAGGGTTTGAATATGTGACACTGGATCAATTGTATGAAAAATCAGATTATATTACCATCCATGTTCCAAAGATGGATGCCACCATTGATTTATTGAATGCCGCAGCTTTTGCTAAAATGAAAGATGGTGTTATGGTGATGAATTGTGCAAGGGGCGGTATCATAAATGAGTCTGACCTTTATGATGCCATTCAATCGGGTAAAGTCGCCGGAGCCGCATTGGATGTATTTGTCACCGAACCTCCGGGAGATCATCCATTGTTGAAGCTTGACCAGGTGATTGCTACACCGCATCTGGGTGCATCTACTGCAGAAGCCCAGACAAATGTAGCTGTTGCTGCGGCCAACCAGATTATTGCTTATCTGTTGCACGATACGGTTATTAATGCGGTCAATGTTCCATCGGTTACAGGCGAAGTGTTAAAACAGCTTAAACCTTATATATACCTGGCAGAGAAGATGGGCATTATGCAGGGCCAAATTACAAAAGGCGGCATAAAAGAAGTAGATATAGAATACATTGGCAAAATCCCAGAGTTAGATTTAAAACCGATTTCTATTGCTGGAATTAAAGGAATGTTAAGCCAATTTGTTCAAGAAGAAGTTAACTCGGTGAATGCTATCTCTTATGCCAAAGAACTGGGTATTAAAATTTCTGAATCAAGCTCTAAAGAAGCGGGCAACTTTTTGAATCTTATCAGAATGACCATTGTAACTGAAAAAGAAACCCATATTTTAGAAGGAACTATTTTTGGTAAAGATGATGCCAGAATTGTCAGGATTAATAAATTTAGACTTGAAGTCATTCCTGAAGGGCATTTGGCTTTAATACATAATGTTGACAAGCCAGGTTCCATTGGTTCCATGGGGGTTACACTTGGAAAATATGATATCAATATTGCTCGCATGATGGTGGGAAGAGAAGAAGATGGCAATAGAAATATTATTTTCCTTAAGACAGATACGCCCATACCTCAAGAGGTTGCAAAAGAAATTGAAGATCTCGATTTGGTGATCAGTATGAGTACTTTTGAATTATAGTAGTCCTTAATATGGATCCCTCATATATCTTTTAAAGATTATGAGGGATTTTTTTATCATGAATTTAATTCTTCTTGAAAAAAAAGATTTTATAGATAGAGACCATGTGATTTTAACAGGCAGACAATTTAAACATTTAGTTTCTGTCAATAAAGTTGAAAAGAATGATGAATTGATCTGTGGGATTTTGAACGGAAAAATTGGAACTGGGCGTATTACTAAAATATCAAGTGAATGTATCGAGATGAAAGTTCATCTTGATACAGATCCACCAAAATCGTTGCCATTAACACTTGTTTTAGCTCTTCCCAGGCCAAAAATGCTAAAGCGAATTATTGAAAATGTTACGAGTCTGGGTGTTAAAGATATTTATCTTATTAATTCATGGCGAGTGGAAAAAAGTTTCTGGCAAACGCCATTGCTTAGTGAAGACAATTTAAAAAAGTTTATGATTCTGGGGTTGGAACAAAGCAAAGATACCCGGATGCCACACATCCATCAGCGTAGATTTTTTACATCATTTGTTAAAAAAGAATTGCCTCAGCTTTCAAAAGACAGCGTATGTATTACAGCACACCCAAACGCGTTAAAAAGATGTCCTTCCGGGGTAAATAAAAAGATCATCCTTGCCATCGGACCCGAAGGGGGTTTTATTGATATAGAAATAGAAACATTGGAAAAAAATGGATTTTTATCCTATCATATAGGGCAAAGGATACTTAAGGTTGAAACAGCGGTTATTGCATTAATTTCAAGATTATATTTATAAAAAGGGTATTTTGATGAGCCAAAAAAAGAAAGTTGAAAAGGAGCGGAAAATGTCTTTTGACAGTCTGCCGCCCAGTGTTAAAGAATCATTGACCCCAGAAGAAAAAGAGCTTTTTCTCCATTCAGATGAATGGCCAGAGTCACTATTTGAAAAGTTGGAAGAGTTTATCGTAAAAGAATAAAATTGACACCCGTGACTATACTCCATAGAATAAGGTATAATAATTCTTTCCTAAAGGCGTATACATGAGTAAAGCACCTAAAGTTAATATAGAAAGGTTTACAAAGTATGCTCAAATATTAGAAAAAACCAAATGGGCAAAAGATTTTTCCTGGGAAGATATCCGAATAATTTGTAATTATATCTACCCTGTTGTGGCAAAAAAAGGAGCCACTATATTCAAGGAAGGGGATCAACAAGAGAGCCTTGGTATTATTGTCAAAGGATCAGTTGATATTTATAAGGAAAATGTTGGTGACTCGATAAAAGTGGCCACATTGAAAAGTTCTCAAACATTTGGTGAAATGGCTTTGATCGATGGGGAACCTCGGTCAGCATCGGGTATTGCAGCCCAAAAAAGCGTCATTTTTTTTATTTCAAAAAGTAGTTTGGTCAGCTTATCTAAAGACCACCCTAAATTGGGACTTCAAATTTTATGGAAAATTTCAAAATTAATCAGCCAGCGCCTTAGAAAAACCACGGGTCAATTAGTTGATTTTATTGAAGATTAAATTTTTTGGTTTTTTGTATCTATTTCCAGTATCGCGGCATGTTTCGTTATTTTTTCCCAAGAACTTTTAAATAATTTTATTGAATCAGAGGTAGATATTTCCAAGCTGTGGCTATAATTTCTAGAAATTAAAAGTATATTTTTACTAATAGCATTCTCTTCCATTGAAAATCCAGTATTACACAAGTCATTAGAAAATGCACAAATATATCGTTGAAGGTCGTCGATAGATAATTGATTTTTTTTCTTACTATACGTGGTTACAGGAATCATGGCATTAATGATTGAAGAAGGCAGGTTCCATTTTGAGGCCACAAATCGTCCTAACTCACTATAGGATATACCCATGATGGATTTTGAAGCTTGCTCTCTTGATAGATTTTCTTCATCAATACAAATTTCTATATTTATGAAAACCTGGGGTGAAAATAATGCTACCATATATTCACCAAAATCATAAAGCATGGCACTGATTTGAATAGACTCGGAATCTTTAAGTCCTTCGTCTATCGCTATTTGACGGGCTATGATACTTCGTTGCAGTGCTTTTAACCCTTTTTCTTTTAATATTTTAATATTTGTAATGTCATGCATAAATTCATAGATTTTAAGGCTGGCGGCGGCAAGTTTTATTTCTTCTGTACCAAGAATAATCATCGCCTCTGATACCGTTGAAATTCCGTTATTAGAAAATTGGCCGTAAAATGAAGAATTTACAAGTCTTAGTAATTTAGTTGTCAGTGCAACATCTTTTAATATGACATCTGCAATATCACTGGCAGAAGAATATTTCATTTGGAGAATTTCATTTATATCTTTGATTTGAACAGAAGATGAAAAAAAAGATTTATTATCAAGGATCTTATTAAAGATACCTGTAAGAAGTTTTTTATGTCTTTCTTTGTCCGTATTTTGCTTTTTAGGAAGTTGAACAGTAGAATGGTTGGTCATTTTGGATAAATCTATAGCGTCCAATTCAATTCCTTCATGCGGTGTAGCCGGACCTGTCATTTTTACTCCAAATTGAAAAAGAAAACTTGAAAAAAATTTGTGTTCAGCAATATAATGCGTGATAATAATCTTTTTTTTACTCCTTTTCAATGGATTTATGTAAATACAAAAGGTCCTTGTATCGATAAAACAAAAAATATAATCCACGACCTTAAAGGTTGTATCGAAAAAAATCGGACGGCCTTTTCAAATTACAACATCGTAAGGATGAGAGAAGCCATACGGTATTTTTCAAAAGAACAACTTCAAATATTTATAAAAATACCGTTTTTACTGCATATAAATTCACCGAAATATCCAGGGTTTATAGACTCAAAGATGACAGTGCATGGAATTTGGAATTTTGAAAATTCGGGTTTTTATAAAGAAGCAATAAAATCCAATTTTTTTTCAAAAGCGATCATTGATAAAATTAAGAATGTCAATCCTGCTATCCTTGGGTTCTATCACATAGGCAGTTTAGGGACGTTTACGCAATCCATTGGATCAGATTTCGACTATTGGGTCATCATAGATAAAAAAAAGTTTACCAAAGATCGTTACAACAACTTAGAAGCAAAACTTGATGCCATTTTAAAGTACAGTAGAGAAGAATATAATCAGGAAGTCAGTTTCTTTATCATTGATAAAAAAGATATTAAAAATGATTGTTATGCACCGTTTATGGGAGAAGAGACACTTTTAGCGCCTAAAAAATTTTTAAAAGAAGAGTTTTACAGAACATTTCTAATGATCGCCGGGAAAATTCCTGTTTGGTTTGTATTGCCGGATAAAGAGGATTTGCAACAGAATATAGAGTTGAATTCTGAGGGAATTAAAACCCAGGTATTATCCATTCATGATGATTTAATTGATTTGGGCCAGATAAGAACTATACCCGTCGAGGATGTTTTAAAAGGCCTTTTATGGCATATTTGTAAATCTAAAGAAGATTCTGTAAAAGCCATTATCAAAGCAACAATGATTTTCAGCTATGGATTCAGCTCCAAAATGGTTAAACTTCTGCTATGTGAGAAAATTAAGGCGGGATATTCAATGGCCGGGATTGATGACTACAGTGTGGATCCTTATAAAGTTTTATTTGATCAAATTATAGAATTTCATGAAACAGAAAACCCTGAAGGACTCAATTTGATTAAGAATGCTATTTTTTTCAGGCTATGTGAGTACCCCAATGTTAAAATGCCTGCCCAAAATACCCCCAAGGGACAGTTGCTTAATAAATATATCCGGTTATGGAAGTTAAATAAAAATCAGATAACAAAATTACTATCCTATACGAGTTGGTCAGAATCTGAAAAACTGATTTTAGAAAAATCTTTTATTAGCAGGCTTGCTCAGATGTTTAATTCTGTAATCAAAAAAACAGGGAAAACTAAATCAGTTTTTACCAGCGATAATGAGAAGAGAAATTGGGCCATTTTAACCAATAAAATCAGGGAAAGATTGCGAAAAAACCCCAATAAGATTCCAGAATGTTCTATTTATTTAAGAAGACGGCATTTAATTCGGTTTGATATTTTAGAAAATTCACAAATTTGGGTGTTAAATATGGTTGCAGAATCTGGAAAGGAATTTAGCAAAACATACAAACATTCAGATTTTTTAGGTGTTCTGGGATGGATATTAGGAAATCAAATTTATAACCGACAAAAAGCGACTATTCATCTTCGATCTCGTTTCCGCCTGTTTAAATCCGTTGAAAAACCAGTTGATTTAGATAAACTCTATATGGCGTTTCAACCATTAAAACCATTGTCTGACAATTGTTATGAGAACGGTGCATCATGGTTTAAAATGATAATCCTGTTGCGGTATGAAAAACAAGTCATTGTAAAAGCGGAATTTTTAATTTCAAATACCTGGGGAGAGCTTTTTAATGATTCAATCAATCTATCAGATACTGAAACTAAAAATGATCAAGTCAGCCTGATTGTAAAGGTGATTTTAAAGTATTCGAATAAGCATTTGAGATTTTTTGTCTATCAATTATCACATTTACATGATCCAAAGATTGTTTATCAGCTTAAAAAGGCATATAATGACCAGATTAGCTCGGACAAAGAAGAAGTGAATAATAAGAAAAAACCATATTTAGATAAATTATAGGGTGCTTGATGAAAGATAAGCAGATTTTGTTGGTTGATGATGATAAAGATTTATTAAGCCAACTCAGTATAACGATTAAGAAGTGTGGATATAATCAAGTTTTATTGGCCACTGGAGCAGATAATGCATGGGTGGTCATGAAAACCAAAAAAATTGATTGCATTATCAGTGCCTATGAAATGAAAGAAATGACAGGTCTTGCCTTGCTTAAAATTATCAGGCGGGAGGATAGTTCTTCTGAGATTCCATTTTTCTTAACAGACAATGCCTTTACACAAATCAAAGTGCTTAAGGCCGGGCAAACCGGTGTTACAGGACTTTTTGTTGTTCCATATAATGGAAAAACAATGGGGGAAAAGTTAGATTCAGCATTTAAAAATGTTAAAGAACCTGTGATTCAAAAAACTGAGGAAACATTTGATTATGGATTGGAATTAATAGAAAAAAAGGAATATGAAAAAGCCATACAGGTCTTTACAGAATTAATAAAACAAAAAGATAATCCTGAGTATTATTTTAATATTGGATATATTAAAACATCTCAGGGTAAGCATCCAGAGGCGATTGAGGCTTTTTCCATGGCAACTAAACTGGACAAACTTTTTGGTAGAGCCTATGAAGAAATTGGTCGAATTTATAAAATTATGGGAGACATGGAAAAAGCTGAAGAGTTTATGCAACAGGCGGCAGAAATTTATATGGAAACAGATAAAATAGGCGCAGCAGAAGAGGTCCTTAATGAAATTCTTGAATCTGGAACTGATTCACTTAATGTTTTTAATACACTTGGCGTAGTATTTAGGAAAAAAGGAGATATTGATACGGCATTGGTTCAATATAAAAAAGCATTAAAAGTTCATCCAGATGAACCGTATATTTACTATAATATCGGAAGACTTTACCTGGATAAAAAAGACACAACACAGGCAAAGCAATATTTTCAAACCGCTCTTGAAAAAGAGCCTGAATTCAAAGAAGCCAAACAGGTTATTAAGGCTATTGATCTGGGTATTGTTTAGTCCGGAAATTTTATGACATTTTGAGCTCTCTATCGAAAAACTGAATACAAAGGCTTATTGGGCTTATTTAAAGAAAAACAAAGGGTCAATGTCACCCTTCGGGCAAAACGATTTTACTTCATCTGCTGCGTTACAGGCCGCTCGAAGTAAAGGATTACGGCTTCACGCCCTGTGCCTGACAGCTAAAGCAAAATCGTTTCGGGTCTGACCTTTAGGTTAAGAAATATCCGGGTTAGAATATTACTTCTCTGAACTCGTTTTTTTTTGCTCAAGATATTCCCATCTTTCATAGAGTGAGTGAACATGTTCTTGTGACTGTTTAAGCAATATACAATAGTGTTTCATTTTTTCAGAATGATTTATGATATCAGGATTTTGAATTTTAGCAGATAATTTGTCTACGTCATTTTCTGAGGATAGGATTTTTTCTTCGATATGATCTAATTCATATTTATCCTTATATGAAAATGCAATTGAAGATTTGTTTTTACTTGAGGGCTTTTTCTTAATTTTTTTTATTTTTTCTACAAATGAGTGTCTGTAAGTCATGATTTGATCAAAATTTTTAAAAAATTTAGCATCATTTTTCGGATCAAGATATAAAATTTTGTGGCAGACTTTGTCCATGAGGTAACGGTCATGGGAAACGATAACAACTGCACCGGGGAATTGGTGTATGCTGTCCTCAAGGACTTGTAGAGATAAAATATCAAGATCATTGGTTGGCTCATCAAAAAGAATAATATCACACGGTGTCAGCATAATATTGGCAATGACTATTCTTGCTTTTTCACCACCAGAAAGTCTTTTAACCGGCATCTCAAGTTGATCCGGCATAAATAGAAAACGTTTTGCCCAGGAGACAACGTGAATAGATCTGTCCCGATAAAGAACACTGTCTCCTCCTGATGGGTTTAAGGCTTGCTTTAGTGTTAGTTCAGGATCTAACTTGGATCGGTTCTGGTCAAAGACAGCAATTCTTAAATCCGGTGCCCAGTCTATTTTGCCGTCATCAGGAGGAATCTTTTTTTCCAGAATGGATAAAAAGGTTGACTTACCACTGCCATTTTCTCCAACAACGCCCAGGCAAAACCCAGGACCAATTTCAAATGTAATATCAGAAAACAATTTTTTATTTTCGATTGTCTTTTTAATATGATAGGCACGTAATAATTTTTTTGTCTGCCTGCCCGTGGCATGGAAGTCGATACCGACGGTTGCTGTGTTTTTATTCCTTGTCTTTAAAGCATGTAGTTCGATTTTTAATTTTTGAGCCTGTTCGATTCGATACTTCGCTTTGGTAGTCCGGGCTTTGGCCCCTTGTTTCAGCCATTCATCTTCTCTTCTCATTTTACTGGATAAAGACGCTTGTTTCTTTTGCTGGGCACTTAAAAATTTGTGTCTCTCTTTATCAAACTTTTTATACTGCCCTTGAATTTTAAAATATCCATCTGGGTAATATTTCCCGATTTCCATTATGTTCAAACAGATATTTTCAAGGAAGGTACGATCATGACTGATAACAATAAATGAAAACTTTGCATTTTTTAATATTTTTTCAAGCCATAAAACACCATTTATATCCAAATGGTTGGTCGGCTCATCTAACAATAATACGTCAGGTTGACTGCAAAGCGCTTTTGAAATGGCCAACTTTTTTTTCCATCCCCCAGACAGGTTTTTCGACAATGTGCCCGGATCTTCAAATTTGCCTTCCCCCAATGACTTTTGAACAATTTTATGGCATTCTTTATCATCCATTGAAACCGCTTTTGTACTATTGTATAAAATTTGTTCTATTGTCTGGTTTGCATTAAGGATATCTTCTTGTGGAAGATAGATAAATCTTACCCCCTTCTTAGAGATCAACTCTCCTGTATCGGGTTGAGTTTCATTTGCAATGAGTTTTAACAAGGTCGATTTGCCAGAACCATTCATGCCAATGAGTCCAAGCTGTTCATTTAATTTAAAATCAAAGGACAGATCCTGAAAAAGGGTATCATCGCCATAGGTTTTAGAGACGTTTTTAAGGCTGAAAATATGAGTCATGATTCTTTGGGCTTTTGATTGATATGTTTGTAAACTCGCACCATTTTGATTATAAAACTGATCAGCAGTGTTAAACTAATCAAGATGATAAAGCTTGCTGAAAAAAATGTCATAATAAAACTATAGGGATCTTTCAAAGTATAAGCGCCGATAAGAAGAGAGCTACCGAAAATAAGAAAAAAAACAGACACCAACATCAAAACAATTTGAAAAAGCCACCACGTATATTTCATAAAGAGGAGATCCTTTAAAAAACCTGTATATTTGTAAAATCACGGCAAGTCTACCGTGTTGACTTTAAAAAATCAAATCGATTTATCAACCGTCTTTTATTGTCCCTTTTTTTATGCAACATTAAGGGAAATATTATTGATTTGTATGCTCAAGACATTATAATGCTTTTAACAACACGATTTATAAACAGGAGAAATATTTTGAAAACATATCGAAAAGAATTATGGTTTGAAGTACCTACACGCCGGGCTTTTATAAATATTACCCCGCATATAAACACCTGCCTTGCTGAAAGTAAAATCAAAGAAGGATTAGTTTTAGTGAATGCCATGCACATCACAGCATCGGTATTTATTAATGATGATGAATCAGGCCTGCATCATGATTACGAGGTGTGGCTTGAAAAGCTTGCACCACATGAACCCGTTTCAGGGTACCGGCATAATAGGGGTGAAGATAATGCTGATGCACATATGAAAAGACAAGTTATGGGTCGAGAAGTTGTTGTTGCTGTCACTGATGGGCAATTGGATTTTGGAACATGGGAACAAATTTTTTATGGTGAGTTTGATGGAAGAAGAAAAAAAAGAGTCCTTGTAAAAATAATTGGAGAATAATTTAATTATGAGAATTCTTGTTGTTGAAGATGATTTAAAAATAGCTGAGTTTATTCAAAAAGGGCTTAAAACATCAGGGTTTGCAGTTGATCATGCCGAAACAGGAACTATTGGTTTTGATTTAGCGTTGGATGAATCTTATGATACTTTAGTTGTAGACATTATGTTGCCGGAACTGGATGGTCTGTCTTTAATTAAGAAAATTAGAGAAAGAAAAATCAATACACCTATCATTATTTTGAGCGCCAGGGGTCGAGTGGATGACAGAGTAAACGGTCTTCAGGCAGGTGCGGATGATTACCTGACAAAGCCATTTGCTTTTACTGAACTTCTTGCCAGGATACACGCGCTTATTAGAAGAGCAGGAAATGTTACTGATCCGGCTAATCTTTCTTATGCTGATTTGACCCTTGATATCTTAAAACGCCAGGTAATAAGAAATAATGAAAAGATTGAATTGCAGCCTTTGGAATTTTCATTATTAGAGTATTTGTTAAGGAATAAAGAGCGGGTCGTCTCAAGGACAATGATTATGGAGCATGTCTGGGATTATAATTTTGATCCAATGACCAATGTTGTTGAAGCAAGAATTTGCAGGCTAAGAGATAAAATTGATAAAGACTTTGAACCCAAATTAATTCATACGGTTCGGGGTGCAGGATATGTTCTAAAACATTAATGAACTATACTATATTTAATACAATTGCATTTAGATTAGCGCTCTGGTTTACGGGAATATTTACCATTTGTTCCGGTGTTGCCTTTGTCCTTTTTTATTTTTTAGCGACTCAAACCATTCAGGGCCAAATCGATCAGGAATTATTAGATAATGCCTCTAAATTTTCTGCGGTTATTCGCAGAAATGGCCTAATGGGTGCCAGAGAACTGGCAGTTGTAGAAGCTCAGGCAGCAGGTGAAAAAGCAATTTTTTTTAGACTTGTATATCCGACAGGAGAAGTGTTTGCTTCTTCCCATATGTCTTATTGGGAAAATGTAAGTGTCAGTAAACGTGCATTGCGAAGCCTTATGGTTAACAAAACAAACATATTTGAAACTATCCTCATCCAATCAAGCAACCAGAAAGCCAGAATCCTTTATAGCTATGTTGCACCAAATGCAATTTTGCAAACCGGTATCGCTTTAAATTTTTATGCTAAGTTTTTGGCAGCATTTAAAAAGGTGTTTATTGGTGCCATGGGGTTTATTGTTATTTTTTCTGGATTGGCTGGCTGGCTGCTGATTAGAAAAGCGTTATCAGGCGTTTCCACCATTACAAAGACGGCACAAAACATTACGGGTAATACGCTTGAAGCCAGAGTTTCCGGAACCGGTAATAAGGATGAACTTGATCATTTGGTAATCACGTTTAATTCTATGCTTGATCGAATAGAAGAACTTGTAAAAAGTATCAGGGAAATGAGTGATAATATTGCCCATGATTTAAAAAGCCCAATTGCTAGAATTAGAGGATTTGCAGAACTTGCACTGATTCATGAGGAAAATCTGGAAAATTATCGGGATATGGCATCAAATACAATTGAAGAATCTGACCGGCTGTTAGATATGATCAACACAATGCTGGTAATTTCAAAAGCCGAGGCAGGCGAGGGTGAGTTCGTTTTTAAAAAAACAGATCTTTCAATTATGATCAAAGAGGCATGTGATCTTTTTGAGCCTGTTGCGGAAGATAAAAATATAGTATTTTTAAGAATCATAAAAGACCCAATATTTATAAATGCAGATATTAAAATGCTTCAACGGGCATTTTCCAACCTATTGGACAATGCTATTAAATATACGCCGGAAAATGAAAAAGTAATTGTTACAACTGAAGTATTTGAAAATATAGTTTCTGTAAAAATTGAGGATAGTGGTATTGGTATTGCACCAGAATATTTTGAAAAAATATTCGAAAGATTCTACAGAGCAGAGTCTTCAAGAACAAGTCCAGGAACCGGATTAGGCTTAAGTCTTGCCAGAATTATTGTTCGCCAACATAAAGGTGATATCACGGTAACGAATAAGCAAAAGGGAATAGTTTTTGAAATAACATTACCATATAGTAATCTTGAGGTCATTTAATCGTCATCTTTATGTATTATTGTTAAGTTTAGTTATAATTCAATTAAACTTAATAGCATTAGGGAGGTTGTATGAGGTATATCTATAAAATTTTGTTTATCTTGTTGGTCATTGCATTTTTGGCTACACCAGCATTGGCAAAAAAGAAAGCCAATAGTGTTCTGTTGATTCCAGCAAGCTTTGCTGATCTTGCTAAACAGGCTAAACCAGGTGTCGTAAATATACAGACTGTTAAAACGATTAAAGGGGGAGGAAGGGTTTTTAAACATTTTTTTGGTCAACCCTTTGGCGGAAAAGAAAATCCCTTTGAACAATTTCTTAATCCTTTTCAAAATCAAAGACCGCAAAATAGAAAAGAAAGTAGTTTGGGATCTGGTTTTATCATTAGTAAGGATGGCTATATTGTCACCAATAATCATGTCATTAAAGATGCAGATGAAATTAAAGTTATATTACATAATGATAAAGATTATAATGCAAAGATTATAGGAACAGACCCGATGTCAGATTTAGCACTTATTAAAATTGATGCTAAAAACTTGAAAGCCTTAAAATTTGGAAGTTCTTCAGATATGGATGTTGGATCCTGGGTGGTTGCTGTTGGGAGTCCGTTTGGACTGGAACAGACTGTAACAGCAGGAATTATCAGCGCCAAAGGCAGAATTATTGGTGCGGGTCAATATGATGATTTTATCCAGACCGATGCGTCTATTAACCCGGGTAATTCTGGTGGTCCATTATTAAATCTGAATGGAGAGGTTATTGGAATTAATACAGCCATCATAAAATCTGGCCAGGGTATTGGATTTGCAATTCCGTCAGATCTGGCCACTGGAATTGTTGACCAGTTAATTGACCAAAAATCAGTTTCTCGTGGCTGGCTGGGAGTTGCGATTCAAAATGTCACAGAGCAACTGGCAAAATATTATCATATAAAAGAAACTAAAGGCGTATACGTTGCTAAAGTATATGAGGACAACCCCGCTGATAAGGCCGGTATTAAAATAGGGGATGTCATTTTAAAAATTAATAATAAAAAAATTGATTCATCAAGAGATCTTACAATGACCATTGCAAGTACTTCTGTTGGTGAAACAGTAAAAGTTAAATTAATTCGGAATGGAAAAGAAAAAACAATTAAAGTTAAATTGGGTAAAAGACCGGATGAAGATTCGAGGATTGCTCAGACAATTGATGGGTACGATATGTTTGGTTTCAGATTAAAGCAAATGGATTCTGAAATGGCCAGGAAATTAGGGTATCCCGGACATGTTAAAGGACTGGTAGTCATTGAGATCGAACAAGGCAGTAAGGCTGCAAACACAGCAGTCCGCCGCGGAGACCTTTTAATGGAAATAAACCATCATAAAATTACGACACATAAAGAATATCAAAAATATTTAAAGGCAATTAACAAAGGTGGTTTAATTCAATTACTTTTCAGGAGAGGTAACACTCACGTATTTGTTGCAACGTTTGAAAAGCCATAATCTGTAATTAATAATTTTTAAATAACGGCATTCTTACTTATATTATGGTAAGAATGCCGTTTTAGTTCTTGACAAAAATTATGTGAATCAATACTTATTTTATAAATCTGTATTATCTTGTTACTACATGGAAAGGATTGTGAGATGGAGGAATTAGAAGGAATCTTAGAACTTAATAAATCTGAAGGCATTTATATTGATATTGGCACCAAAGTATATATGGAAATTGACGATGTTAATTTCTCTGTTACAAGCATTTTTATTGGCCTGCTTAGAGATGAATTCATGATCGTAACCCTTCCTAAAAGATATAAAAGTGTTAAAAATAAATTATTCCCGAATAACAAAATGGTCGTTAAATATCTGTATGAAGGCTCTGTTTATGCGTTCCAAACCAGTGTGATAGAAATGATTACCGACCCCATTCGGGCGTTGGCCATTGAGTACCCGAAAGTTGTTCAAAAAAGAGAACTCCGGGTTACCAAACGGAATAATGTAGTGATTCCTGGAAGAGCAGAAGCAAAAAACACCGAATTTTCTGTGGTTGTCTTTGACTTAAGTAAAAAAGGATGTCGGTTTAAATATCGGGATGATAAAAAAAATATGACCCCCCTAAGAGATGGGGATCTTATTAGACTTTATTGTCAATTCCCAGGCATCCCCGATGAAATCGGTGCCATGGCTTGCGTTCGAAACGTTAGGAGAGAAAAGGACCAGTTTTCTGTTGGTGCTGAATTTCAGGATATAACCAAAGGGTTTTTAACACCCTTAATGCATTTTTTGTTTTCCATAGAAGATTTTGCTTAAACTTTAGTTGAAATAAAACACATCTCAAGCTTTTGCAGCAAATAGAATGGTTTGAAAGAAAAGCTTTAGACTATATTTCATCTACCATTAAATTCAATGAGATCTTGTCCATCGACATTGCCATCACCATTAAAATCAGCTTCGCACCCCAGACAACTCGTTTGCCCAAATTGAGCTGAAAATGTGGTGATATGTATACTACTCTCTATAGTTGCCTTGACGATGAGGCAAACTCGTTTCGGGTCTGACCTTTAGGTTATGAAATATCCGGGTAGTTCTGTTTTTTTAACAAGATACCTGACATCTTCTGGAAATTTAAATCGGAAATAATAGCCGGAAGGTTTTTGAAGGATATACGTTTGTGCAGGCATAAAAAAACTCCTTCTTCTGACAGTTGGTCAGGAATTTTGTACCCTGACTTTGTACCTCTTCAGAAAAAAGAGTGTTTTATGTCGCTTTTAACTCTAACCTACTGTAATTATTAGAGATGGTGGAGCTGAGGGGGATCGAACCCCTGACCTTACGGCTGCCAGCCGTACGCTCTCCCAGCTGAGCTACAGCCCCACATTGAAAGCTCTACTTAAATAATAGATTGATCCTGTTGTGTCAACAAAAAATTAGTCAATAATTTAGAAAGTCACGTTTTAAGACAATAAAGCATTGACACAGGGTTTTATGAAAAGATATTATGGAATGTTTTTTTAATTATAATATTTTATATGTGAGTTAAGGAGAAAGCGATGCTGCGTTTGATGCGTGAAAATGTTGGGAATTGGATTATTAAATTCTTTCTTGGAATTATTGTTATTGTATTTGTATTTTTCGGTTTTGGATCATTAGGATCAAAACGGGATAATTCAGTGGCAAGTATTAACGATGAACCGATTACTATTCAAGAATATCAGCAAGCTTATAAAAGGGCTATCAACCAATTGCAGGCAAGATTTGGGAAAAATTTAAATGATGATATTTTGAAAGCACTTAATGTAAAGCAACAGGCGCTTGACTCATTAATTGAGGATAAAATAATTTTAGCTGAAGCAAATAAGTTGGAAATCATTGTCTCGGATCGAGAACTTCAAGAGAACCTGCTTTCTCAGAAAGCATTTCAAAGAGATGGAAAATTTGATTTAGCTCTTTATAAAAGAGTTTTAGGCTTGAGTTCCATGAATCCTGAAATTTATGAACGGATACAAATTAATGCTTTAAGAAATCAAAAAGTTAGAAATATGGTATTGAATGCCGTCAATGTGTCTGATATGGAAGCTCGCAATTGGTTTGTTTTTCAAAATTCAAAAGTTGCCGTTGATTATATCACATTTAGACCTGATGATTATACTGATATCAAACCTGATGAAGAGCAGATTAAAAAATTATATGATGAAAACAAAGATAGTTATAAATCAGAATCTAAAAGAAAAGCGATTTATTTAAAATTTTCTCCTGAGGACTATAAAGACAAGGTTTTAGTGACGGACGACCATATTAATGCATATTATGAGCAAAATATAGAAGAATTTAAAATTCGTGAAAAAGTTGAAGCAAGGCATATTTTAATAAAACTAAATGAAGATGATACCCAAGAAAAAGTTACCCAAGCCCAAAAGAAGGCACTGGATATCTATGAGATGGCTGTGAAAGGTCAAGATTTTGAAAAACTTGCAAAGCAATATTCAGAAGGTCCATCAAAAAAGACTGGTGGATATCTGGGTACATTTGAAAAACAAAGCATGGTTAAGCCATTTGCAGATGCTGCCTTCTCCATGAAAGCCGGTGAAATAAGTAAACCTGTGAGAACAAGATTTGGCTGGCATATTATTAAAGTTGTGGCTAAGTTTGATGCTTCCACACAAACCGTGGCTCAAGCTACAGAAAAGATTAAAAAAGACCTTGAGAAACGAGAATTGCAAAATCTTGCGTATTATGCAGCAGGAGAAGCGTTTGATTCTGTCATTGATGGTGATGATTTTGAACAGGTGGCACTGATTAGCAATAAAAAAATTATTGAGACCAACGAATTCAACATCAATGGGAAAGGCCTTGATTTTGCAGGTAATTCAGAATTCGCAAAGACTGCTTTTGACATCGCATTAGACAATATCAGTGATGTAAAACAATTCGGCGATTCCTATTACTTGATCAAAGTTGTTAAACGGATTGATCCGGTTGTTCAAGAGTTCAATCTCGTTCGAGACAGCGTATTAAAAGATTTAACTAAGACACTTCAAGATGAAAAAGCAAAAGAAGATGCGCAAGGATATGCCAGCAAGGCTTTTAATATGAAAAGTTTTGATTCGATTGTAAAAGAGCATGAACTTAAAGTGAATTCAACAAAATTGTTTACAAGAAACAGCAATGTTGAAGGCATCGGTAATTCTCCAGATTTTATTGCAGCAAGTTTTTCTTTAAATACAAACAAACCGATTTATCCAAAATTTATTAAAACATCCGCAGGGTATTCAATCATTGCCTTTAAAGAAATAAAATTGCCGGAGGAATCAGAGATTTTAGAAAATCTTAAAAATATTAAAAAAGAACTTAGTTATAAAAAGCAAGCAAGTTCTTATCAGGCGTGGTTGTCTGAATTAAAAAAAGACTATAAAATTAAATATGACCCTAAAATTTTAAATTAAAGGTCGCATATGATCTACCGATCTGTTTTTTTAAACGTCGTATTTTGGGGTCTATTAATTGTATCTTCCTGTATACCTAAACATCCGGTAATCGGGCACAATAATAGTACACTGATTGATCCTGCTATCGTTTATGGCTCACTTTCCAATGGATTCCAATATATCCTTATGGAGAATTCAACGCCTGAAGACAGGGTTGATATCCATCTAAATATTTATGCAGGTTCAATGCATGAATCAGATAACCAGCAGGGTGTTGCCCATTATTTAGAACATATGCTGTTTAATGGATCTGAGCATTTTAAACCTGGAGAATTAATAGAATATTTTCAATCCATTGGTATGGATTTTGGCGGTGATGCAAATGCTCACACCTCATTTTTTAATACGGTTTATGACCTGTCTTTACCCAAGGCAGATCAAAAACATATGGATGACGCCTTTGTCATTATACAAGATTATGCAAAGGGGGCCCTGCTTTTAGAAACAGAAGTTGATCGTGAACGCGGAATTATTTTAGCAGAAAAAAGGGAAAGAGATTCAGTTTCCTATCGAACGTTTAAAGAATCGTTAAACTTCGAACTTCCCGGTTCAATTTTTAATCAAAGATGGCCGATTGGCAAAGACAGCGTTTTAAAAAAAGCGGATCGAAAACTTTTAAAGGCATATTATGATCAATGGTATCAACCCAACAATATGACAATAATTGTCGTAGGGGATTTTGATGCCAAAGCTATAGAGCCTATGATTGTTAAAAGATTTTCTAAATTAAAACCCCGATCATCTGTTTTAAAAAAACCAATCATTACCAAATGGAAAGAGCACCACGGGACAAAAGCGTTTTACCACTATGAACCTGAAGCGGGTAATACACAAATTACAATAGAAGCTATTTCCTGGAAGCCGTTTGAAGAAGAAACTATAGAAATAATAAAAGATAGAACAATAAACCGTATCACAAATTCGATGTTACAAAACAGGCTGTCAAGAATGGTCAGTAAGCAGACCGCTGATTTTTCAGATGCATCTGTTTATACGGGATCATTTTGGCATTACATATCGCTATCTGCTATTAATGCCACATGTGACCCGGACAAATGGAAAGAAAGCCTTCATCAAATTGAAAATACCCTAAGACAAGGGCTTTTATATGGGTTTGACCAAAAGGAGTTGAATAGAGTCAAATCAGATTATATTTCTTCTCTCGAAAATCAGGTTAGCCGAGCAGAAACAAGAAAAACAAAGACCGTGGCAAAACAAATTTTAACGACCATCAATCGAAAAGGATTATTGCTATCTCCACAACAAAGAAAAGATATCTTAAAACCTTATATTGAGTCAATTACCTTACAGGATGCAAATGAAAAACTAAAACAAGCCTGGTCAAAAAATCATAGGCTTTTGTTAGTAACCGGAAACCTTGATATCAATGCAAATGAACCTCAAACAGTTATTTTAGAAGAATATCAAAAATCACTTACCCGTAAAGTGAACCAATATAAAGGATTTGAATCAAAGGCTTTTCCGTATCTTAAATTGCCGTCACTAAATTCTGGGATAAAGACGAGGAAGGATAATGTTAAAGATCTTGGTGTGACAACCATTGAGTTCAACAATAATATTCGATTGAACTTAAAGAAAACAGATTTTGAAAAAAATAAATTTTTATTTAAAGTCTGTTTTGGTCAAGGGGAAAAAGCTGAAATAATATCCAAACCGGGACTGGCTTATATCAGTGAAAACATCTTAAAGGCAAGTGGTCTTGGACGCCTTGATTCAGACCAATTAGAAGAATCTCTGGCTGGAAAAAAGGTTAGTATCGGATTCGATATTTTAGATAATTATTTTTCTTTATCCGGTTCGGGTGACCCGTCAGAAGCTGAGCTTGTATTCCAGCTCATCTATCATTACTTGAAGGATCCAGGATACCGGCCAGAACCATTGAATCTTATTAAAACAAGATATACACAACAATATGACGGCCTTCTGCGAACCCCAGAAGGTATTATGAGAATAAAGGGTGATTTGTTTCTTGCCAAAAACGATCATCGGTTTGGTTTGCCTGTACCTGGGATAATCAATCAATATTCTTTAACAGATATTAAAAATTGGTTAAATCCGTACTTTCAAAATGCGCCAATTGAAATATCTGTTGTTGGAGATTTTGACCCCGAGAATATAATCCATCTTGCCAAAAAATATATGGGAACATTTATTAAAAGGAATAATTTTCCAAATAAACCCATTGATCCCGGCGTAATCAATTTCCCATTTGGTGAGAAGGTTGAACTCACAGTGGATACTAAAATCGATTCTGGAGTTGTGCATGTCGCATTTCCAACAGATGATTTTTGGGATATTATGCAAACACGGAAGCTTTCTATTTTATCCAGGGTTTTTTCAGAAAGATTAAGAGTTATTATTAGAGAGGAATTGGGAGAAGCATATTCTCCTTATGTGTATAATGATCCCTCGATTAATTTCGATGGTTATGGAGTTTTGCATGTGGTTGTGACTGTGAAACCAGAAAACCATGATTTCGTTTATAATAAAATTAAAGAAATAATTCATTCCCTTTCCTCAAAAGGTATTACAAAAAAAGAAGCTGACTTTGCTTTAAAACCAGTTTTAAATCATCTAAAGGTTATTAGAAAGACGAATGGGTACTGGTTGAATTCAGTGATGGCCAATGTCTCAAATTATCCACAGAAATTTGATTGGGCAAATAATATGATTGCCGGTTATTCCAGTATATCCAATGATGATTTGACAGCGCTTGCAAAAAAATATTTGGATATACAGAAAAGCGCATTGATCATAATTCAATCTGAAACAAATATTGAATAGAAGATTAATCGGTTTTAATATTTTATCAAGGAATCAGAAAAGAAAGGGTATCCTTTTTCAAAGCAAGTACCTCGCTAAAGAAAATGGCGTTTTAAGCGCTCAGATTACGGTCAGATTTGGCTGAGGTGAACGATTTTAAGGATATTTTACTAATATCTGGCATGTTTAAGGAACGGCCAAAGACGGTCTGAAGATGAGATGAATAACCTAAATAAAGGTTAAAGGTCATACATATAATGTTAAGTTGTTTTTTAAGCGATTCCTAAGATTTGTATTGTTGTTTAGGAAGTTTTTCCATTTGTTCAGAAACATTGTTTCTAAGATAATAATCCAGATCGAACAGTTGTTTAAAGCTTAAATCAGAAAACTTGACATGCCTCTTTCGAACTTTCATTGAGCTAAATGAGGGCGCATTGGTGACCTCATAATCTGAAATAATTTCAAATGGCAGGTCACCGACATAGTATCCCATACTACTTAAGAAAATAGTTTCTTCCTGAGGGGCTTCGTTATTCTCCTCGTTATTGCTTGTGTCTATGTATTTGAATGCAAGTCCACCCATACTGATATCGATTATCTGCCCTAATTTGTGTGAATTAGGGCTTATGGCAGCGTAGGCGCCTTCGATAGCTTTATATCGCTTATTTTTACGTCTCTCAACGGTTCTTTTTCTACCTACCATATTTGCTTTTTCCTTTATCAGTTTTATTTTTTATTCGTTTATCTGAGTAGGATTAATGCATAAATTATGCCATTTAAAACAATATAGAGTTTTTATTATCTTCTTTTAAGAAAACTTAATATATACGCTATATAAAATCAAGTTTTCTTGATTTTATTTAATTTTTTTTTAAAAATTTGTGTCAATTGATTGGCGGGAGGTGACGGTATTTTCAAATTTTTGGCAAAATATGGAAAAATTAGTTATATAATTGTGAACTTTATTTCTCAAAAATATTACATTTTTTCCTCAAATTGACATAAACTCCTATTTTTTTTTACATTGTCTGGTGTGAAAATTCTACCACTAATAACCAAATATGTACCCTGCGGCAAAATTTGAACAGCGGCAACCGCAGATCCTAAATTAAATATTGCATCACTGGATTTAAATTTGGCAGGTTCCATGGCGCCGGTAAGAACTATCACTTTATTTTTTATGGAGGAGAGTTCTTTTGCTGTTTTTATCATGGTATCTGTTCCATGTGTGATAATGATTTTATTGTTTGGTTCGTCTTGTACAGCCTTTCGAACGATCTGACGATCTTGATCCGTCATATTTAGAGAATCTTTTTTTAACAAAGAAGAAACGTCATATGAAAAATTAACCCGTGCATCTATTAGTATATCACTAATATTAGAGTCACCCACTTCATATTTGCTCAGGGCATCAAAATATACTTTATCAATCGTTCCACCTACTGCAAAAAATTTAATTTTCATATGGGGTCCTTTTGTCGATCCTTTAATTAATATAATGGTTCAGAGTGGAAATGCAAATATCATAACTGAAACCTCTATAATGTAAAAAGTTCATCAATTTTTTTTTAAATGTTTTGTCATCAAATTTTTGCCAATGTTTGATTTTAGGCTGAACTGATTTAAATGCCAGATCAAAGTCATCATACGTCTTTAATGCTTCATTGATGATTGAATCGCTCACGCCTTTTTTTTTTAATTCATATGCCAGGGCAAATTTCGATTTTGCTTTGCATTTAACCTTGCTTTCTATGAACAATTTTGCATAATCCTTATCATTCAAATAATTATAATTTATTAAAATATCAACTACAGATTCAATAATGTTTTTGTTAAAGCCTTTTTTCTTAAGGAATGCTTGAATTTCATATATTGTTCTTGGTTGATAGGCTAAATATTTGATGGATAAATTCAAAGGCAATTGAATTTCTTTATTATTCTCAGAGTTAAGATTCATTATTCATCATCATCGCCCGTAATTTTATCCCATAATGTAAAGGGTGTTTTCAAAATAGTGCCCATCATATCTATAAGGCCTTTACCGACCGCAGACGGGTGCAATGGAATAACTGTGGGGTCAGATAGCTTTCCTGTTGCTTTTGCCGGTACAGATACCAGTCGACCGCCAAGAAGTGTATTAATAATAGGTATTTTTTCGATAATAATATCAACTGTCTTGAAAGGGGCAACAAGACAAGTTAAATTGATTTTGTCATTTACAGGATCAATCCATCCATTGAAAATCAGTGTCATGTCCTGTCCATCAATTACGGCTTTTTTTAAATGAATTTTACTATCCTTGATGTCCGCTTTTATAGTAATGTTTTTATAAGCAAATCCCTTTTGTGTTATATTAGGCACGTTTCCTTTAAAAATTTTAGAAAAATTTAAGACTGAAAGAATTCGTGAAAGAAGTGTTAATTTATAAATTCTGCCTTCTTGAGCTTCAAATGATAAAGAACCGGCCAATTTATTTATAAAGTCTTTTTTGGGACTTGAAGATTTAAGATCACAAGTGATAGAATATCGACCGTCCATAAAATTATTTTTTTGAAAAAGGCAGGTCAATAGCTCCTGAATATTAGATTTATTTTCTGCTTTAAAAGGAACATCTGCATAAACAATATCATCTTTTAAGTTAATATAACCCTTTGTCTCAACATCACATAAAAACCCAGAATTGAGTTTGATATATGAATGATCTTTTTTTAATGATAATTTAGAGTCAATATCGGTTATGAATATTTTTTTAATTTTTAGTTTATCTGCTTTAAAATTAATAATTCCATTTTGAAAAAGCCTATTGCTAAAAGAACTTTTTTTTGATCCGGAAATAATTGGATTTAGATTGAAGCTCTTTGTTGATATATTTAAAGTAGAATTTTTATCCGCAGATATTTTTATAGGTTCCCCATCTGTGCATTCCTCAATCTTTTTTGCCCAGTGGCTATCTGATACGACTAATTTATTCAAAGTTGTTGTGTCTAAAAATCCTGTAAAATTAATAAGAGGCTCTTCGATATCATAGTTAAAAGAGACAGAAGCTTCAGAAACTTTTGAATCAAATATTTTGATTTGATTCAAATTTAATGCGTTAATCGTTTCACCTTTAAGATTAAGAGATAAATTTACCCCATTATTAAATTCAAGATCACTATTAAAATAAGAAGATGGTTTGCCAATTTGGAAGTTTGCTTTTTTCACATTAAATGGGACCGTAATACTTTTATAATGTTTTTCATCAATAAATTGTTTAAGCCATGTCAATTGACTTGCCTTCATTTGAATATTTTGAAACCTCATAAATTCATCAGTAATTTGATACTGGCAAGTCAAATTTTGGATTTGTTTTTGTTCTAGTTGAGATGTAAGATCAATCCCTTTTCCAGAACCTGTGATTTTATATTTCCATTGTTCAGGTTTTAATATGGGACCGGATAGATCAATTGAGGTAATATCAACAGTGCCATTTCCGTCTTTGATTGGTGAAATTATTTTTTTTGTTTTATTGTAAGCCATCAGCCAGGGGATAATTGAATCCAAATCCAATGTACCCGATCCAGAAGGTATGGTGATCCAATCTTTTTTTAAATTGATGGTGGTATTTATATTTTTAAGTTTGCTATGGTTAACTGTCCCTGTAAGATTTTTGAGGGTTAGTATATCTGGTTCAAATTTTAAATTAATATTTTGTAGTGAAATTTCACCTGGGATGCGATCATATATACCATTAATTGTAAAATCACTGCTTTGGACATACACATCAAGATCATCAGAATTAGTCTTCATTGAAAGTTTTAAATTGGCATCTGAGGTTCCCTTAACATTATGAACCAGAGATAATTCATCTGCCAGAAGAGTATTGGGCAATAGAGATCTTAAAGTTTTGGGAAGCATTGCCAGATCAACATTAAGGTCAAAGTTACCTTGGAATGGAAAGTCTACATAATTTAAAAGGTCGACAGTTAAATTCCCTTTTCCAATTCTTGAGGTCTGAATCATGCCGGAGTTAGTATTAATCTCAAGAACACCCTTGACTATTTTGGCCTTTCCATAAACTTGAGAAGCAATCAAATGGGTTTCAGGGATCTTTACGGTGGTATTTTCAACATTGCCTTTCAATTCTAGATTATGCTCATTGAAAAGTTTTTTAAGCTCTTTGCTTTTGAGTGTTACTATTATTTTAGGGACAATACCTTCATGAAGAATATCGAAAATGTCTTGAGTGACTTCGTTATCCTTAAACAATAATAAAGACATTTTTTTAGCCTGTTCAATTTGGATGGTTTCCCCAATAAACTGAATTTGAGATTTTTTTTGAAGATAGTCACTTACGAAATGAATAGAAACTTTGCTTTTAGGATAATTTATAGTGAAGGGTTTCGTATCAATTTTATAATAACTATCGGACAATTTAAAAGATGTTTCTATCGTATTTGAGTCGAAAAGTAATTGGTCCTTCTTTGTTCGAAGCATTGGGCTTATAAATGCTAATTGCCCATTTAGTTCACCTTTTGAATCCAGCTTAACCCCCATTTTTATTTTAGCAAATTCTATATTCTCTAAATTAAGATATGTATTTAAAGGGTTATTTGAAAAATCAGATAAATTAATTTTTATACCATCCAATGTGGCATCTAAAGCTATCTCTTTATTTTTTTTAAACACAAACAAGGAGCCTTCCAAATGTTTAAAATATTCAGATGTGGCATTTGTAAATTTAAATGTGACCGAATCTTGATGATTCGGTAAAAATTTAAAGATTTTATTTATCGGCGCAATATATTTTGAAAATGAAAAATCAATCTTAGAGGCAGGATGTTTCTCTTTATCAGATATGATTTTAATCTTAGGACGATCGATTATCACTTGATTAACACTTATTTGACCTTGTAAAAGGTTTTGAATATCAATATTAAATTTTAAAAAACCAATATTAAGATTAATTTTTTTGTCTGGAATAAAATTAAAGTTTTCTATAATGAGGCTCGGTTTTGGAACAAGTGAAAGCTTGAATTTACTGGGTTCGATTCGATTTCCAGTATTTTGATAAACAAAAGAAGAAATTTTATTTTTTACATAATGTGAGTTGATTCCCCAGTTAATTATAAAAGGAGACAAGAATAACAGGACAAGAATTAAAGTAATTCCACAAAAGATAAATTTTTTAATTCTGATGGTTAAATAAGGTTTCATTTAAATGAATTTACAGCAAAGGATAAATTGGATTTACCCTTTGCCGTGAAAGGTTTGTTTCAAATGTTATTCATCTCTATTAGTGATTTCGACAATATGAAATCCAAAATCTGTTTTAACTGGGCCATGCGGTATACCCACTTCTTCATTAAAAACAACCGTATCAAATTCAGGAACCATTTGACCCGGGCCGAATTTACCAAGATCTCCTCCATTCCTTCCAGAAGGGCATTTTGAATGTTCTTTGGCCAATTGCTCAAAATCCCCACCGTCATTTAATTTGTCAATAAGTTCTTTGCAAAAATCTTCACTTTCAACAAGTATGTGTCTGGCACTGGCAGTTGCCATCATGATCTCCTTTTTTTTGATATGAAAAACGTTATGAAAAATTAGTGTAATAAATCATTTAAAAATTTTCAAGAAATAATCAATTACCATGTAAAGCCCAAAGTCTTTGAAAGATCAATGAAATCAGCCATTACAAGATGTGTTTGATTCATTATAATTTTTTTAAAATTATCAATTTTAGTCAGTTCCTGATCTGTCTCTTTTGCAGGCTTTTCACCAATGGATGCTAAATAATTATTTTCAATATTAGTTTCCATTTGTTCATTGAGTTTTTTTGTGGACTCCCTGGTTTCAAAATTCAATGAAACTGATGTTTTGGAATTTATTTTAGTCATCAATTCAATCCTTTTTCTAAGATAATTCATTCCAGGATCTTTAAGTGATCTTTCCTGGTAGTCAGCATCTAATTTTTTATTGATTGAATAAAGTGATCGATAAGCGTTATAGGATGTTTTGATTATTGTATCCCAGGGAAGCGCATCATCTAAAGAGCTTTCTCCTGTGTCTTCTACTTTATAGAGTTGGGGGTATTTTAAATCTGGAACAATACCCAGGTTTTGAGTGCTTTCTCCAGACACACGATAAAATTTAGCACTGGTGAGTTTTAGCTTACCCTGTCCCAATGGCTGTAATTCTTGAACAGTTCCTTTTCCAAAGCTTCTTGTTCCGACTATTATTCCTCGATGATAGTCTTTAATTGCACCTGCAAAGATCTCTGAAGCAGAGGCGCTCATACGATTTATTAAGACGATAAGAGGCCCTGAATAAGCAATGCTTGGATCATCATCATAGAGTCGTGAAACCCTGTATTTTGTTTTAATTTGAACGGTTGGACCGGATTTAAGAAACAGACCCGTTAGCTGATTCGCCTCTTTTAAAGAGCCACCACCATTGTCTCTCAAATCGATAATCAAACCATCAATATTTTCAGTATTTAGCTCTGCCAATAATTTTTTAACATCTTTTGTTGTGCTTTTATAGTCTTTATCGCCTCGATGATATGCATTAAAATCAATATAAAAATTAGGGATTTCAATAACTCCGATTTTCAAAGGAGTATCGTTATAATCAATCTTAATAATTTCTTTTTTTGCTGATTGTTCTTCTAATTTAACTTTGTCTCTTTTTATTTGAATTGTTTTTGTTGAATTATTTTTCTTAGCAGGAATAATTTTAAGTCTTACAAAGGTATTTTTAGGCCCTCTGATCAATTTAACGACATGATCGATCCTTTGTCCGATTGTATCTTTAATTTCACCTTGTTCTCCTTGGCCTACACCTATTATTTTATCGCCCGGCATCAGCAAATTTGATTTGTCGGCAGGCCCTTTAGGAATTAATCGTACAACTTTAGTAAATTCATATTCATTTTGAAGTACTGCGCCTATCCCCTCTAATGATAAGCTCATATGAATATCGAAATCTTCAGAGGCTCTGGGAGGGAAAAATTGAGAATGAGGGTCAAAACTTGATGCAACACTATTCATAAAGATTTGAAAAATATCATTTGAATCGGTTTGAAGCAAACGTTTAAGCCTGTTTGAATATGTTTTTTCAAGCGTTTCGGCTATTGAAGCAGTTTCCTGATCATCCAGGCGTAACAAAATTATATGGTTTTTCAGATCTTTTTTCCAAAATGAATATAGGGCTTTTCTATTCGGTTTCCACTGTCTTAAATCACCGTCAATAACAATGGATTCGTTTTTATTAAAGTCAAAGGAGTCTTTCCAGGTTTGAATCAATGAAGACATGTATTCAAGCCTTTCTTTGGATCTTGAAATATATAAATTGAATATTTTAAATGCGGTACTTAAGTCTCCTCTTTTGAGTTCATTATCCAAGCGGAACCTGTATTTCATTAATGGATCAATATCTTCAATTGTAAATAAGTATTTCCCTGGATCAAGTCTTTTTAAATATCGATCGAAAATAATTGAAGACATTGTATTATCAAGATTCTTTTCAAGATAATGATAGCGTTCAAGTGCGCGAATAATTTTCACACATTGTGAGGAATGTTCAAATTTTGGTTGGATCGTTTCTTTTGTTTCTGCTAAAAGAGGTGAAGTATATAATAAAAGGATAAATAAACTAAAAAAGAGTTTTAAGAAATAAGATCCATCAAGGTGATTAACTTTAATTGGTTTTAGTATCATTTTCAATGTCCTTTGGTGTTTCAAAACTTATTTTTCCTATTTTACCGCCTCTGAGTTCACGAATCAATGCTTCAGATGCTTTTTGCAAATTGACGACGCCCCCCTTTTTTAAACATCCTCTTGCAGCACCAATTTTTTCTATAAGCGTCAGCTCATCTTTAGGTAAGGTCTTAAGAAAAGGATATCTTGCCATTAAAAGATCGGGATACCGTTTAATTAAAAGAGTTGAACTAAAAAAAGCAATATCTGTATAATCAATGGCTGTATCCGATATAGCACCACTGGCTGCAAGAATGTATGCCTTTTGTTTTGGCTCAATTACCGGCCATAATATTCCAGGAGTATCATAAATATCAATATTGTTTTTCAAACTGGTTCGTTGCTGATGCCTGGTTATGGCAGGCACATTGCCTGTCTTTGCAATCTTTTTTCCGGCAAGTGTATTCAATATTGTTGATTTGCCGGTATTAGGGATTCCTAATACCATTACTTTTATTTTTCTGGCTCTATTCCTATCGATTCTATTTACACAATAATTCAATGCTTCATATGCTTGGGATTTTTGTGTGCCGCATATTGAGTATGCCGGTGTTTTTGCTATGGATTCAAAATAATTTAGCCATAATTTAGTTTGTTCAGGATCGGCAAGATCATTTTTGTTTAAAACCTTTAGCCGTAATTTACCTTTGCAGATATTATTTACAAAAGGATTCGCACTTGCATTTGGAAGCCTTGCATCTAAAATTTCTAAAACCGCATCAACTTTGGAAATTGCTTTTTTAAGCAAATTCTCTGTTTCAAGCATATGTCCAGGAAACCATTGTATTGTCATTAAAAAACTCTTTAATATTTTTTATTGATTGTATTTAAGTCCTTATGGATAAAATACAGATATGTGATCAAGATTGCAACAAGGCAATTGTGAAAGATTTTGTACACATAAAAAGTGGCTATTGAAAGTTCTCTATCAATTTCTTTTGAAGATAAGGCGTTGTTGCAATAATTCCTTTTTCAGGAAAATTGGATCCTTTATTAAAATCACAGACGATTCCGCCTGCCTGCTCAACAATAAATGCGCCTGCCGCAATATCATAGATGTTTAAATTCATTTCCCAAAAACTGTCTACCCTTCCACAAGCCACATAACAAAGATCAATAGCGGCAGACCCGAAACGTCTAATATCTCTTAATTTTGGAACTATTTTATTAAAATACTTTAGATTATTATGCGTAAGATTTGATCTTAAACATGCAAATCCGGTTGCCATTACGCTATTAATCATCTTGTCAGTTTTGGAAACACTGATGGGTTGATCATTTAAAAAAGCACCATTGTCCAAGTCTGCATAAAACAATTCATTCATGGCGGGTATAAATACAGCCCCATAAATTGTTTTAGATAGATGCTGAACCGCAATACTGACACAATAAAATGGCTGTTGATGAAAAAAAGAAGTCGTCCCGTCAATCGGGTCAATAATCCATAGATAATCAGAAGAAAGATCGGTAATACCTGTTTCCTCACCATGAATATCATGTGAAGGGTGTTTTTTTGAGATCTGCTTTATGATAAAGTCTTCAACTTTTTTATCTGTCTTGGTTACAAGATCTTTTTTGTCTTTAAATTCAACATCTGAAGGCTTTAAAAGCGTTTGTTCTTCAAGACAAATTTTTCCGGCCTGTTTAATAAGATTCTTTAAAAAAGATTTCAAAAATCCACCTGATTTGTTTTAATTAAAATTTTATGGATTATGGCATATAAACCGATTGATTTCAATTGATTGTGTGGCTGTAGCAAATTTTTGTGTCAAGTATAAATTGGGTCAAACAATTACCTGTTACAGGCTGATATAAAGTTTCTTATGGTAAATATCCAATAAACCATTATTGACTTTGATATAGGGTTTTGAGATGATTCTCCAACTAAAAAATCAAACATCCGGATAAATCTATGCGTTTAAAATCTTTATACACAACGGTCCTTTTAATAACTGCTTTATTAATTTTACACCCGATTACTTGTGTTGTTGCAGAGCCGTTGATCAATCAAAATGTTCAATCTGATTTACAGCCGTCTTTAATTGAAAGTATTCGGTTTAAAAAGACTATTAAATATTGTGATATTGAAATACCAATTGAACATCAGGATATAAAAGAGCGGCTTGAAAAAGAAATGTTATTGGCATTATGGGACCGACCACAAGTTATTCTATGGATGAAGCGTGCTGCAAAATATTTTCCTCACATTGAAAGTATTTTAAAGAAAAATAATTTACCACTTGATTTAAAATATGTCCCTTTAATTGAAAGTGCTCTAAAGCCCCATGCAAGTTCTTCAAAGGGTGCTGTTGGATATTGGCAGTTCTTAAAGTCAACAGGGAAACAATATAATCTAAGGATTGATTCTCTAATTGATGAACGAAGAAATATTTTTAAATCAACTCAGGCAGCGTGCAGGTATTTAAAAGATTTAGAAAAACGATTTGGCTCCTATCTGCTTGCTGTGTCAGCATATAACATGGGCGAATATGGTTTAAAAACTGAAATTGAAGCTCAAAAAAATAAGGACTTTTTTTCACTCTACCTACCATTGGAAACACAAAGATATACCTTTAAGCTTATTTGTGCCAAAATAATCCTTGAAAGCCCTGAAATTTATGGCTTTCATTTAGAACCAACAGATTTATATCCGGTTTTTATTTTTGATCGAATTAATTTTTCATCTGATTCCAAACTCCCCATTTTTCTAATTGCCCAGGCCGCAGGGGTCCCATTTAAAATTATTAAAGATTATAATCCTGAATTACGCGGATACTATTTGGGTAAAGGCCGGCTTAGTATCCTTATCCCAAAAGGGAAGGCAAAAGGATTCAAAGACAGCTTTACAGCCCATTATAAGAACTGGGAGAAAGAATATAAATTAAAATTTCATGTGGTTAAAAGAGGAGAAAGCCTTACGGGGATAGCAAATACTTATAATATGTCGCTCTCTTTTTTGCTTAAATTGAATAATCTTTCAATGAAAGGTATAATTCATCCAGGAGATAGACTCGTGATTGAATAATATTATGAAGGTGTTTGATTTAACGTTTCTTTTTTTGGTTTTTGCTGTTTTTTAAAACAGGTTTTGTCATCCCGTATAATAGCACAGAGTTTTGGGTTGTGCAGTTCTTTACAAGTCGCATGATTATAGAGCGGGCATTCAGGGTATTGTTTAGACATTTTAATTCCTTTATAAGTTTTTCCCACAGGGTGTATTAACATACCCTAATTTAAAGAAGCTTTCAACCCATTTTCCATGATATACCGGTCTGATATGCATAGAGAAGAAAGACAAAAAAGAAAATCCAGGAGTTCAGGAACCGAAATACCTTGATTAAATCCTCCTAAATGGGGGCCGGTATCAAGAATAATATCGTGTTCTCCTTTCTTAACATTTCTTAACATCGATGCTACATATCCTCTGGAAATTAAAAATTTATCAAACTCACTATCACTCATATTAAGCTGATCCTGGGAACGTAAAGTTTCATCCATATGCTGATCAATTCCCATTTTTTCAATGAGATTCTCGATCAAATTGTCATTTAAAAAACGTTCGATTCCTTTTAAAACAACGCCAGTAACACCCTGATAGTATAGCATAACTATATCTTTAATAAGTATTGAAAACAAAGGCTTGTCAAAAAGGTATCTAATATCAAGAGGATGCCCTTGTTTATCAAATCCTTTTTTTTCAGGGGCCTTATTCCTGAAAAAACTACCTGCAACCAATACAAACCCTAAAATGTGTTCACCAATAAAATGATGTAATCTTTTAGTTGTTTTAATTGATATCAAATGTTCAAAGTCTCTTAAACCAGATATGGCAAAATTGGGATACTGAGTAGATTCAAGCCATTGATCCAATCTTCCTCCATGCTCCCAAAGATAGGCACCTTGGTCTTCTCTTCTGGATTGTTGAACTCTATTATGAAACAAAGGAATAAGAGCGGTATGAATAATTCCTTGTGAGGTAAGTTTTCCTAACAGCCATGCATTTCTTTTAAATACTTCTATCAGTGATTTTTTTTGGTTTTTAAATAATACAGGCTCATTGGGATAATTAAAATATTCATTTTCTGTAATATAGGCTATGGCTAAATACCCATTCCACAGGTCAATATTTTTAACTATAAAATCCGGAAGGTTTGTGAGTCTAAGTAAACTATTGCTATTGATTATAACGGGGTCAGGGATTTTAAATTTTGATTTTAAACAAGGCGGATTTTCTTTCAAAAATAGAAACCAATTGGCTTCAGAGATTAGATCTTTTGTATTCTTTTTTGATTTTGCAAATTTAATACAAGCGGTTTGTGAGTTATTAATTCTAAATGTAAGCGTACGGCCCTGCCATTTCATTGAATCTAAATTTAGATTCCCGAAATGGTTGAGCAACGATGCATATGATATTTCAAAAGGCGTAACCCCATGGGTTTTTTGAATATCAGGTCCGCTTATTTTAATGGGTAATGTTCCAAGCGCTTCAGAAATTGCACGGCGCTTATTTCCTTTGCCTTTAATTAATAAATTCTGAAGTTCAAAAATGCAAAACCCTGCTAATGGGTGTGTAATATTCTCAGATATAAGGGTTAGAGCACAGGCCGCCTCTTTATGTAGAAAAAAGGATTGTTTTTTTTTATCAAATTTACTGGATTGAATCAGAGAAATGAGAGCTGCTACTGTTTGTTCGGTAATTAATTCGGGTGAAATTTGTATGGTCAAAAAAAGATATTGAACAGCTAAATATGCACCTGAAAAACTTAAACGTTGATTCAATAACTGAGTTTCTGTTTGTATTTGCCCTTGTTTTTTTTTTGCAAGTGCTACCAAAGGGAAATTTCCATTTGAAAGATTATTTTGTCAAAGAATCTTCAACGATTATACCTGAATCAGATGAATCTATGTTGATTTGAGGTTTTGGTTTATCACTTTTGGGTGCTTCTGTAGGCGAAATAGTTGATAGCTGATCAATATTTTTTTGAAGCCGAGATATATTGCTGCTCAATTTTTTGTTCAAAAGGGTCATCTGTTTGTCAAGATTTATTAACTGTATTTTAACTGGGTCTATTCCCTTATCAAATTTAGCTTGAGAAATAGTCTTTTGGTTTAAACTTTTAAATTTTTTATCCAAAAGACTTAAATCTTTCCGAAGACCACCTATTTCCAGTTCATAGTTAGATAACTCAAGAAGCCGAGCATCAAATTCTTCTTTAAAAAGATTGATCTCCTCATTTATCTGTCGAGCAGTTTTATCAAACTTGGCCTGGTTTTCTTTAATGGTGGAAAGTGTTTGTTTATTGATTCTTTCTATGGTTTGAATGGTACTTTTATCCTGGTTGGCATTATTTGAGATGCGTTTCTCAAGTTTGGTGAATTGGCTTTTAAAAGATTTTTTGTCTATTTTTGAATTTGCTATTTTTGTAATTTTACCTTCAAGTGAAACAGTTTTTTTGTTGAGTTCAGGAAATTTATTATCAAGATCAAACCGGTTCTTTGCAATTTTAACATCTAATGCGTTTAATTTAACTTCTAATTGATGTGATATTTTATCCACTTGAAATTGTTTTGTCTGATCAACGTCAACTACCCGTTCTTTCATATCAAGATATGCAAAGATTAAAGCAGCACCGATCAGGCATGGAATAATAATGGAAATAATGGTCACCTTGTTCGATAACTTATCAATGTTAATGGTATTAATTTCTTCCTGATAACCCGATGGTGAAATTTTATTATCTGTCTTATCAACTATTTCATCATTTGAATCAAAATCTGGATTGTCTGGTTTATAATCCTTTAAATTCATTTTTTTACATGTTTCCTATCTATTCCCATTCTATTGTTCCGGGAGGTTTGGAAGTAATATCAAAAACAACTCTATTGATATTTTCAACTTCATTGATAATTCTGTTTGAAATTTGACCTAACAGATCATGGGGTAATTTTGCCCAGTCAGCAGTCATCGCATCATTGCTGGTAACCGCACGTATAGCAATACAATTTTCAAAGGTTCTTTTATCTCCCATTACACCTACACTTTTTATAGGAAGTAAAACAGCAAAAGATTGCCATAATTTTCTATAAAGACCGGCTTGTTTTATTTCTTCTAGTAAAACAGCATCTGCTTCCCTTAATATGTTTAATCGGGAAGGCGTAATTTCACCCATAATCCTGATGGCAAGGCCAGGGCCTGGAAAGGGTTGACGCCATACAAGCTCGTCTTTGATACCCAGTTCTGTCCCTAATTTTCTAACCTCATCTTTAAAAAGAAGCTGTAAGGGTTCAATGAGTTTGAGTTTCATTTTTTCCGGTAGCCCACCAACATTATGGTGAGATTTTATAATGGATGTCGGTCCACCAAAGGCTGATTTGGATTCAATAATATCAGGATATAGTGTGCCTTGACCTAAAAATTGCGCCCCCTCAATTTTATTGGATTCAGATTCAAATACTTCTATAAAAAGTTTTCCAATAATTTTTCTTTTCTTTTCAGGATCAGTCACACCTTCCAATTTAGATAAAAATTTTTCTTTTGCATCTACAAATCTGATGTTTAAATCAAGATTTGTAGTCAGATTTTTTTCCAGATCTTTTTTTTCATTTTTTCTTAAAAGTCCATTATCGACAAAAATACAAAATAGATTTTTGCCAATTGCCTCATGGATGAGAGTCGCTGCAACTGATGAATCCACACCGCCTGAAAGTCCCATAATGACTTTTTTATCACCAACGGCAGTCTTGATCTGGGATATGGCGCCATCACAAAATGATTTCATGGACCAGCTCTGTTCACAATCGCAAACATCAAATAGGAAATGTCTAATCATTTTTGTCCCGTTGACAGAATGTTCAACTTCCGGATGGAGTTGAAGACCATAGAATTTTTTTTCATGATTTGCAATAGCTGCAATAGCTGTATTCTCTGTGGAAGCTGTGATTACAAAATCATCAGGCAGTTCAATAGCAGAGTCTCCATGGCTCATCCAACTTTGAAATCCCGTCTCCATATCTTTGAATAAAGGATTAGATTCTATAATATTCAGGTGGGCAAATCCATATTCCCGTTTGGCTGCTTTTTTAATTTTTCCACCCAGCGTATGAACCATATAATGCATACCGTAGCAGATACCCAGTATGGGGACACCAAGATCAAAAAGTGTGCTGTCAATGCTGGGGCTGTTTTTTTCATATATGCTTGAAGGGCCACCAGAAAGGATGATGCCATCCGGATTGAGGTCCTTGATTTTGTTTACTGGGATATCTGATGGCTCTATTTGACAATAAACGTTGTTCTCTCTTACTCTTCTTGCAATCAGCTGGTTGAATTGTGAACCAAAATCTATAACGATTATCATAAAAAATCATCCTGTCTTTTATATTATTACTAAATCTTATTATTTCCTATAATACGGATAAAAAAGCAAGTTGTTTTTCTGTTCTATCTTATCGTAGACTTGCCAATTGATAATTAATATGGTTAAACGGGTTATGTTATTATAAATGTAAATTCTGATAGATAAATTTAGGAGTATTCCATGTATCTGGCCAGTGATTTAAGAAAGGGTTTAAAATTTGAAATAGATGGTGAACCTTATGCCATTATCGAGTTTGAATTTAAAAAACCAGGCAAAGGGCAATCTTTATATAAATGTAAATTAAAAAATATGATTACAGGTTCCAAATTTGAACGAACCTATCGATCGGGTGATAAATTTCAGGAAGCCGATCTTGAAGAGCAGGAAATGGAATATCTTTATTCGGATAAAGACAGTTATTGCTTTATGAACACATCTAATTATGAGCAGCATTTTTTAACAAAAGACCAATTAGGAGATTCGGCCAATCTGCTTAAAGATAATATACTTTGTACGATTCTTTTATACAATGGATTACCCATTGATATTACTCTACCAAATTTTATAAATTTAAAAGTGGTTACATCAGAACCCTGGGCAAAAGGAGATACAGCTACCGGTAGTACCAAACCGGCTATACTTGAAACCGGATTCGAAGTACAAGTTCCTCCATTTATAGAAGAAGGGCAGATGGTAAAAATTGATACCAGAACCCGTGAATATGTCGAAAGAGTAAATGAATAAGATTGTAGAAAATTTCGAAGATTTTCCTATTAAAAGAATTCTTATTGTTGATGATGAAGAAAGCCTCCGATTGATATTAAATAAAGCTCTCGAGAAAATAGGATTTATATGTAAAAATGTTGAAAGTGCGGAAGATGCTATTTTAATAATGGCCTCTGAACCCTTTGATCTTATCATATCTGATATTTTAATGTCGGGAATGGATGGTGTTGAATTATTAAAAAAAGTGAAGTCTACCCATCCTGAGTTGGATGTCATTATAATGACCGGATATGCTTCAAAATATTCTTTTGTTGATCTTATGGATGCCGGTGCTTCTGACTATATGGAAAAACCATTTAATATCAATTCTGTAATAGCAAGAATCAAAAGGATTGCAAGAGAAAAGACAAATATCGTTAATTTAAAGAAAACCAACCACGAATTATGTGTTTCTATAGAAAGAGCCAATGTCCTTGCCAGAGAAGCAAAAGAAGCCTCAAAAGCCAAGACTTTTTTTCTTGCCAGTATGAGTCACGAAATAAGAACCCCATTAAATGGAATTGTCGGCTATACTGAGATGCTGTTAGATACGCCATTGGATGATGAACAAAAATCTTTTCTTAAGAATGCCAAATTTTCATGTGACACACTTTTATCAGTGGTAAACGACATACTTGATTTTTCTAAAATAGAGGCGGGTAAACTCACCCTTGAAAACATTGGTTTCGATCCGGAAGTCCTGTGTTTTGATACCATTGATATTGTGCGAACTAAAGTCGATGAATCAAAGGTTGAATTCTTTTGTTCAGTGGCTGATTCTGTTCCGGGCCATGTCATTGGCGATCCTCACAGGTTTCGGCAGGTATTGTTTAACCTCTTGGGTAATGCAGTTAAATTTACCCAAAAAGGATCTATTAAGCTCAATATAGATTCTAAAGACTTGAATAAAAATTTAACCAAGGTTATTGTCAGTGTTCAAGACAGTGGCATTGGTATTTCAGAAGACCAGGTAGATAAAATATTTAATCCGTTTATTCAATCTGAAGATGACATCACTAACAGATATGGCGGAACCGGTTTAGGTCTTGCTATCAGTAAAAATATTGCCAAAAAGATGAACGGGGACATCTGGGCTGAAAGCGTAGAAAATAAAGGGTCTACCTTTTATTTTACGACCTGTTTTAAACGTGTCGAAAATAAAAAAATAAAAAGAGTCAGACCCGCACAGTTAAAAGGCAAAAAAGCGCTTTTATTCACTACTTCAGATGAAATCTATAAAATTCTATCCCATGAATTGACCCTTGCCGGTATGGATGTATTCCACGAGGATTTATCTAACATTAAAACGTTTCTTGAAAATAGCAAAAAGAATCTATTTGATATTGCAATTATCGACTTTGGAAAAAACGTTAAGGGTATGTCAAACGAACTTATTGAAAAAATAAATACTATCCAACCCGGAAATTTTAAATTTGATTTTATCGCCTGTTCAATACCCGTCCCAGGTATTGCTGATATGTTTCATAAAGCAGGCTTTAAAGGTTTTTTGCCTAAACCCATTCCGCGGAGTAAACTATTTGAAATGGTTTCCTATGTATTGGGAATGGAAAAGAAAAATGATAAAAGTATTGAAGGCAGTAATGAAATTGTCACCGCCCATTTGTTATCTGAAAATAAAAAACATGCATCCTCTATTCTTTTGGTTGAAGATAATCCTGTAAATCAAAAAATGACAAAATTAATGCTGACCAAAGCCGGGTACAATATAGATATTGCTTCTAATGGCAGAGAAGCTGTAGATAAATATAAATTAAACCCAGGCGCGTATGATCTGATTTTTATGGATATCAATATGCCAATAATGAATGGATTTGCGGCTACCAAACTGATCAGATCTTATGAAGGTGATAATGAATCGATCCAAAGGATCCCCATCCTTGCCTTAACAGCGAATGTATTTGATGATTTCAGGCACAAGTGCATTGAAGCGGGAATGGATGATTTTTTAACTAAACCTATCAAACGGGATATTGTTTTTCAATCCATCCAGCGATGGACAAATAATCAAAAATAAAAAATATTCCCAAAAAATATTTTGCCATAGTGCCTGATTTTTTATTTAATTTCTTTGAAATTACATTTCCGGTTTGGGCATTTTAAAAATTTTCCATCTCTTTTTGTCTCTTTTTCAACAATAAAAGGTGAATTGCAATCAGGGCAGGATTTTTCAACAGGCTTATCCCATGATGCAAATGTACAGTCTGGATATTTTGAACATCCAAAAAATATTTTCCCTCTTTTTGATTTTTTTTCGACAATTTTCCCTGAGCAAGATTTTTCAGGACATTTTACACCGATATCTTTGCCATTGTGTTCACCATTGACAGATTCAGTATGTTTGCACTCAGGATATCCAGTACATGCTAAAAAAGGACCAAATCGCCCCTCTTTTTGGACCATTGGTTTACCGCATTTAACGCAATCTTTAACTTTGGTATTATTTATGATTTTTTCAACAATTGAAATAGAGCCTTTTTCATCTCTAAGGTAATTGCTGGTAAATGAGCAGTCAGGATATCCGGTGCAGGCCAGAAAGTGTCCATTTCTGCCAATTTTAATATTCAATTGTTTCTCGCATAAAGGGCAATTTAAATCTGTTTTAACGCCAACGCCTTTAACGCTAGTCATTTTTTCACTGGCAGCTTCAAGATACTTTTTAAAAGATGTATAAAATTGGGTTAAAAGTTCTACTTCTTCTAATTTGCCGGTTTCTACATCATCAAGATTGGTTTCCATCTTTGCAGTAAAGGAAATATTTAAAATATTGGGGAATGACGAGACCAAAAGATCATTAACAATAAAGCCAAGTTCACTGGGGATAAAATATCGTTTCATAAGATCGACATACCCTTTATCCCTAATCACTGAAAGGATTGAAGCATATGTACTGGGTCGCCCAATACCATTTTTTTCAAGCTCTTTTACTAGTGATGCCTCAGAAAATCGAGGAGGCGGTTTTGTAAAATGTTGTTTAGGAATTATCTTATGGGTATCTAAAACTGTTCCAACTTCAGCGTCTGGAAGTGCCTGAATGTCTTTTTCTTTAGACGTAGCATTCTGGGAATAAAGCGTCATAAAACCTGGAAATTTTATAGTTGAACCGCTAACAGAAAAAAGATACTTATTTGTTGCTTGAATTAATACAGTTTTCTGGTCAATAAGGGCCTGTGCCATTTGAGATGCAACAAACCGTTTCCATATCAGATCATAGAGTTTAAACTGGTCTGGGCTAAGAAAGTTCTTCAGCATTTCAGGCGAATGCATAACTGATGTGGGTCTGATGGCTTCATGTGCATCCTGAACTTTGTTTTTATTTTTAAAAAATCGGGGTTTTTTTAGTGCAAATTCTTCCCCAATGTTTTTCGAAATATATTCTTTAGCTTCTTCAGCAGCGTCTGGTGCAATTCGAGTGGAATCCGTACGCATATAGGTGATTAAACCTTCAGGCCCGCCTGTACCGATTTCGATGCCTTCATAGAGTTGCTGAGCAACTATCATTGTTTTTCGTGCAGAAAATCTTAACCGGTTAATAGCATCCTGTTGAAGCTTACTGGTAATAAATGGTGGAGCAGGATTCCTTTTGATTGTTTTTGCTTTTATCTCATGGATAACAAACTGTGCGTGTTCAAGATCGTTTAGAATACGGTTGGCCTGTGTTTGGTTTTCTATTTTTGCCTTTTTATTGTCTATTTTAACAAGGTTGGCATTGAACGGTGGAGGGGTCAACGCCTGAAGATCGGCTGTGATGGTCCAGAATTCTTCTGGTATAAATTTTCGGATCTTCCTTTCTCTATCACAAATAATTTTAACTGCTACAGATTGAACTCTTCCGGCACTTAATCCTCTTTGTACTTTTTGCCATAATAAAGGAGAAATTTGATATCCGACTAATCGATCAAGTTTTCTTCTTGCCTGCTGGGCATCATATTTGTCGGCATCTGGTGTAAGAGGCTTTTGTAATGCCGCTTTGATTCCTTTTTTAGTTAATTCATGAATAAGGACCCGATGAAAGACTCGATCTTTTTTCTTTAAAATATCCATAATATGAAACGCAATGGCTTCCCCTTCACGATCCGGATCAGGGGCAAGATAAATTTCATTGGTATTTTTAGCCAGCTTTTTTAAATTGGCAATAACTTTAGATTTATCTTTTATGTTAACATATTTGGCTTTAAATTTTTTTTCGATATCTATCCCTAGGGTCTTAACAGGGAGATCTCTTATGTGCCCAGCACTAGCGCCAACCTTAAATTCTTTGCCCACATATTTTTTAAGTGTCCTGATTTTTGTTGGAGATTCCACAATAATAAGGGGTTTTGTCAATGGTATTCCTCCGAGATAGAATAATAATTACCCTGATGGCGTTTCACTTTACCTTCCAGTTCTAAATCAAGCAATAAGGATGTAACTTGTGAGCTTCCCATTCCGCTTTTGTCAATTAATGAATCAATATGAACAGGGTAGGGATCAATAAAATTAATTAATTTATGACCCTTTGCCTTACCGCTGATATAGTGGGTCGATTTTTTACTTTGTAAAGATGCAGGATGTTTTTTTTCTTTTTTTACATGAATAAACTGATACAGTTCATCTATAATATCCATTTCATTTTCAACGAGTCTTGCCCCCTGTTTTAAAAGGGAATGAGTTCCCTGACTTTTTTTTGATTTTATACTTCCAGGAACTGCAAACACTTCCCGGTTGTATTCAGAAGCCAACCGAGCAGTAATAAGAGAGCCACTTCGCTTGGCAGCTTCAACAACAATGCTGCCACAAGATAAACCGGCTATGATACGGTTTCGAATGGGAAAATTATTCGGTAATGGTTCGGTATTTACTTTAAATTCTGAAAAAATCAAACCGCTTTGAGCGATTGCCTGAAATAATTTATAATTTTCGGGAGGATAGATTTTATTCAGTCCTGAACCCATTACGGCAATTGTCTTGCCATTTGCCTTTAAAGCACCATTATGTGCCATAGAATCAATTCCTCTGGCCATACCACTTACTATTTGAAACCCTTTTTTAGCAAGTTTAAATGAAAGATTAGAAGATGTGCTTAATCCGTATGATGTCGCATTTCGTGACCCAATAATGGATAGACAAGGAGATGAGTTATCAAGCCTTCCTAAATAGGTTAAAAGAGCAGGTGGATCATGAATTTGTCTTAATAAAGCGGGGTATTCAGGATCCGTTAAAACAACTATTTTAATATTTTTTTTAATAATGGAGTCCAATTCATTTTTTGCTCTATCTTGATAAATTTTGTGATTTTTAATACCTTTAATGACCTTAGCAGACATTTTATCGATTTTGATTAGCTGATTTTCAGAAGCAGCCAAGACATTTTCAGGTGTTTGAAATTGATCGATCAATTTCTTGATCATTGTATTGCCTAAAAAAGGAATTTCCCGGAGCAAAAGCCAAGGGTAGTATTTTTCTTGAGGATTACTCAAAACTCTTAATTTTTTCCTGAGCCTTTTCTGAAGCGGGTGAAAAAGGATATTTTTTTAACACCTGCTTTAAATAGTGATGCGCTCTGTTTGTATCATCTAAAGATAAATATGAATAGCCTGTTTTTAACATTGAATCCGGCACTTTTTCTGATTTTGGGTATTTAATAACCAGATCTTTAAAAATTAAAATAGCTTTTTCGTAATCCCCCTTGGAATAATGACACTCACCCAGCCAATAGACAGCATTATCAGCCAAACTGTTTAAAGGATGATTTTTAATAAATTCGGTGAACAAGGTAATAGCATCGTTGAAATTGTCTTCAAGTAAAAGGTTTCGGGCCCTTGTGTAGAGGTCAGAAGGATGGGTATATTCAATGTTATATTGAACAGGTTTGGCTGTCTTAATCTTTTCAAGCTTCAAAATATTATTTTTAAGTTTTTTAATGGTTGTATTCTTATTTTCTAT
>JAAEKY010000923.1 GCA_024227235.1 Desulfobacteraceae bacterium
ACTATTAAAACATTTTTGCAATCAAGTCATCATCTTGAAATGTGCCAGAACGATATTTACCCCTGATAAAAATTGCCAATTACTTCAACCACCGGATGCCCATCTTGCAGATGATTTCGAGGATGTCTTTTCAGAGTTTGAGAATGAATGGGAAACGCTCGGCGTTCAAAAAAGTAATACCCTGCCATTTTTGCCTCAAATAGCAGAATGTCTAAATAGCTTGAAAGACAATAAAGATTTTTTTGATATCGCTCTTACCTATAATCAGAGCATAGATCTTCGCAAGTTCAACGAGACAGGAGTAAATCCAACTGCAGAGGATAATTTTAGGGGCAATTGTTGGGGCCTGTGTATGGTTGACACCATCGATCATTTGAAAAAAAGAACTTTTGATAATGCAATAAATACTCTATCGCCATATTCTCTCACTTCTGAGACAGATATGAAAAAAAAGTTTCGCCATCGGCAAAACTATCTTCAGGTTCATGAGAGATTGGAATTTGAGAAGCATTTTTGGAGGCCTTATGGGGCGATCACACTTTACGAGGCCAAAGACTTATCGGGACTTTACGTCATGTCTAGACGGCTTCCAAAAGGAGGTGTCTTGCAGTTATGTGTCGGCACAGAAATTGCTGATTTTAGGGCCAATCTTGTCCATAAAAGGTATCATGCCTTCAACCTTAAGAGAAAACAGCAAGGGGATTATGTCTTTTTCGATCCCAATAAGGGTCATATCTTTCTAGGTAAAAATGCGAATAAAGCCGC
>JAAEKY010000924.1 GCA_024227235.1 Desulfobacteraceae bacterium
GTGGAGCGGGAGACGAGATTCGAACTCGCGACATTCAGCTTGGAAGGCTGAAGCTCTACCAACTGAGCTACTCCCGCAAACAATGAAACTAAAATAGCTAAAAACCCATATTAGCTATGTAGTAACGATCCACCCAAACAACACTTTATGATCTCCTACACAACATACTGGTGGTGGGGGGAGGATTTGAACCTCCGAAGGCTGAGCCGTCAGATTTACAGTCTGATCCCTTTGACCACTCGGGAACCCCACCGATATATTTTGGAGCCGATACCCCGAATCGAACGGAGGACATTCTCATTACAAGTGAGATGCTCTACCATCTGAGCTATATCGGCCCATCTAAAAAAGCCGCAACCTAAATCACGGCAAAAAGACCGAGAGATAATATCAGAGCAACACAAGATAATCAACTCTAAATTTCAAACATTTTTAAGCTCACAGATCGAAATACCAAGCTTAATGGCTAATTTATCCTTAATTTGGCTCTATTATCTCTCATTTCCTTTGAATTAATCCCATTTCACATTCAGACATTTTACATACGAAACCTTTGAATAGTGCTCCCTTTTGCCTAATTGTGCAGGAATATAAAAATTACAACACTAAAAACATTCTATATATTAAATAGGTTATGATTTAATCTTCCATGTAATAAAACGAAATCAAACAGTATTCAAAGGTCTCTATACTTAAATGATTCTCATGAAATCAGAAAACAAAATTTAATAACATATAAATGTACATAAACCTAATAAAAGTTACAAGATATTTTTTTTGCACCTGGATTTACTTTTTTGAATATCTTTAATGCAAACAAATCCACATTTTAAAAATTCTTAAAATTATTGATAACAGCAGCAAAAGACCCATTTATCTGCTTGACAACCTTTACCTAATTATATAATTAATTCACCAAACCATATCAATGCTATATTATAAGGAGTAATATGTTTAAGAACCTTGCTATCAGCTTAATTGTTCTATGGATCACAGCAAGTTGTCAACACAACAACATAACCACCTCCAATCAATACGTTAATTCACATGCTTCATCTCCAGAAGACTTGAATTCCAGCAATGATCCTGAACAATTGGGATCACCCGCCGGGACTCAGAAAGAAACGAATAAGGCAAAAAAAGCCATTGATATTTCAGGTTCACCAGCGAGAAATTCTGCCAAGACAAACCCATTGACATCTGGGGATGAAAAAGGATCAGACCTCTCAGCCCAGGAAAAAATCGATCAGGCTTTGGAGCTTTGTAATTATGCTCAACAAATGTGGGAAAAGGGAAAATTAGAAGAGGCCCTGACCAATCTGGATTCTGCTTATTTTTCAATACTTGAGATTGATTCAGACGCACACCCCCAATTCAATCAACAAAAAGAAGATATCCGATACTTGATATCAAAACGGATTCTTGAAATTTATGCATCCCGTCAAATTGTTGTAAATGGATTGCATAATGAGATACCCATCACCCTTAATGACTATGTACAAAAAGAAATTAAACGGCTTACCGGTCCTGAAAAAAAATTTTTTGAAGAATCACTTGAAAGATCTGGAAGATACAGACCCTATATTGTTTCTGAATTAAAAAAAGCAGGTCTGCCCGAAAATCTTTCCTGGCTTCCATTAATTGAAAGTGGTTTTAAAGTCAGAGCCTTATCTCGCGCCCGAGCTTTGGGTTTATGGCAGTTTATTCCTTCTACTGGATACAAATTTGGACTCAGCCGTAACTATTATATAGATGAACGCTTGGACCCCAAAAAAGCAACCCAGGCAGCGATTAGCTATCTAAAAGAATTACATAATCTTTTTGGAGACTGGACAACCGCTCTTGCTGCCTATAATTGTGGAGAATCAAGAGTTTTAAGAATCATTAGAAGACAAAGAATAAACTATTTAGATAATTTCTGGGACCTTTATCAAAATCTGCCTAGAGAAACATCTCGATATGTCCCTCGATTCTTGGCAACCCTTCATATTATTAATAACCTTGAAAAATATAATATAAATGCGACACCTTTACCACCTATTGATTATAAAATTTGTGAAATTAAAAAACAGGTCCGACTTAAAGATATTGCTAAAGAAATCCAAGTCGACACGAAGATATTAAAGGAACTAAACGCGGAATTAAGATATGCGCTTCTCCCACCGGAATCCTATCAGTTAAAGATTCCTGAACACAAAGTGCAAATTTTTCTTTCTAAAATCGATAAAATAAAAGCAACCTATTCTCCACCCCCAATGTTTGTCTACCATCGTGTCAGACGGGGCCAAACTTTATCTGGGATTGCTCAAAAATACAAATCATCTGTAAGGGCTATTTCAAATGCAAATAATATCAAGCGTAATCGAATCTATGCCGGCAAGGTGCTAAAAATCCCCAGTCGAAATAATGGCACACGTGTGAATACCGTTGCCTCGCATTCAATTCCACCTGGACAGACACTTAAATATACTGTCAAACGCGGTGACAGCCTCTGGATTATTGCCAGAAAATTCGGTACCACTACCAAATATATTATGGCTACAAATCGATTATCGCATACGACTTTAAGGGTGGGTCAAATCCTTCATATAAAATCTAAAAAGCAATTAGCCGTTGCGAAAAAAGGAATGCCGACCTATCAGGTCCAATCAGGCGACAGCCCTTTTTCAATTGCAAATAAATACAATATGAGCCTAAACAAATTCCTCGCCTTGAATGATTTAAATAAAAGAAGTAAGATCTTTCCCGGGCAAACATTAATCGTAAAATAAATTTTTGCCCCCGTAGCTCAGTGGATAGAGCATAGGATTCCTAATCCTTGAGCGCAAGTTCGATTCTTGCCGGGGGTACCATATTCTTAAAGGTAGAATGAAAAAGCATCCTTTTAAACCAGAGCTTTTAGCACCAGCTGGAAATTTTGAAAAACTTGAAATCGCCATACATTATGGCGCTGATGCTGTATATTTTGCAGGCAAAGATTTCAGTCTTAGAAATTTCTCAGGCAACTTTTCAGATGAAGAACTTTTTGATGCCGTCTCTTATGCGCATAAATTTAACGTAAAAGCGTATTTGGCCTGTAATATATACTCTAGGAACAAAGAGCGAAAAGCGATTGAAACCTTTTTAAAAAAAGTCTCTAAATTATGCCCTGATGCCATTATTATCTCAGACCCGGGCATTATCATGCTGGCCAAAAAAATCATCCCAAATATTGAAATCCATTTAAGCACCCAGGCCAATACAACCAACCTGAGCGCTTCCGAATTCTGGTATGACTTGGGGATAAAAAGAGTCAACCTTGCCAGAGAATTATCCCTTAGTGAAATTAAAGAAGTCGCTAATGCTGCAAAAATTGAGACAGAAACCTTTATTCATGGTGCCATGTGTGTTTCCTATTCCGGGCGGTGCCTGTTAAGCAGTTTTTTAAGTGGCAGAGATAGCAACAGGGGGCTTTGCAGCCACCCCTGTCGATGGAAATACTCAGTCGTCGAGGAACTTCGCCCCAACGAATATCATTCACTCATGGAAGACAATCGAGGGGCATATATATTCAATTCAAAAGACTTATGCATGATTGAGCATATTCCTGAACTAATTGATGCAAACATAACATCATTAAAAATCGAAGGCCGAATGAAAGGTATCAACTATCTTGCATCGGTAGTAAAAACTTACAGAGAAGCGATTGATACTTATATTGACTCCCCAGAAACATACCAGACAAATCCGAATTGGATAGACGAACTTTATCAGGTTTTTCACAGGGAATATTGTACAGGTTTCTATTTTGATCAACCAGAGGAGCAACACCCCAATTACAATAATATCCACCGCGGAAAAATTCACAGTTTTATCGGTAAAGTAATTAAACATTGCGCAAATCAATATTATGAGGTCGGCATTCGAAATAAAATCTGTAAAAGTGACACGGTTGAAGTATTATCGCCCTCAGGGCGCCCCAAAAAATCGAAGGTCATAGAACTGCTTGATATTAATAAAGAATCAATTGAAAGCGCCCACCCAAACACCTCGGCTATTCTTAAACTTGAGGTCCTTTGTCAACCCAATGATATTATACGCAAATTATAAGGGAATTCCGTCATATTTCACTATTCTTAGTTTGACATCTTAATTTATTTTTTGTAGATTATTCATTATTAAGTAATTTTTTACCATTTCGGTGCTATAAACCTTTCAGGAGATTTAATATGTTTGATGATGACGAGACCCTACAAATGTATATTGAAGAATCGTTGGATCATCTTGGCGATATTGAAAGTGATCTTTTGACAATTGAAGA
>JAAEKY010000925.1 GCA_024227235.1 Desulfobacteraceae bacterium
ATACTACACAAAAACCCGATTCTGCGTTACTGCTATGTCTCGGCATTGGCAATGGGCCTTCAGAATTGCAGATATCGTGACCATATCTGCAATTTTAAAATGAAATTGAAGAGTTTTGCCTTTGGTAGCACAAGAATTAATCTGCCTGATTTTCTTGGGATAAGTCAATAATATCAAAATCTTGCGTTAACCTGTGATAAAGGTATCGTAGGTTATATAAGTACCAATTTCTTTGGGATAGCCATCGCAAACCATCCTCTTGATAATTTAATCCAGAATTATGCAGATTTTGACTAGAACCGCTAGAATTGTCACGCAATTCGACTATATCGATGAATTTTCATATGAACGGTAAACATAATTTATCTATAAGTGACTGAAATATAATGGAATGTATTTTTGTTGAAAAATCTTGCCATCGAGACTAAGTATAAAGAATCTGAAATTTTGCCCGGATTGGGACGCAATCGAGCCGGCGACATAATAACTAATGTTAGCCAATCAAAGGACTTTAAAACAATGATTGCATTTGAAGTTCAACTAAACGGAGAAAAGCTTATAAGAGCAGGCCAAGAAGATATGTGTGTACTAAGTACCACAATAAACGCCCTTGGGGTTCTAGGAAATAAATCAGCAGGCACAAAAACAATAAAGGATTCATTCGAGTTGTCATATAGTGTCGGTGGCTTATCATCTGAGTCTGATGAAGATCCTGGGCAACATTTCCAATGGATATCAAAACCTGAGTTAAAGATAGATGATGAAATCCTGGTTCGTATTATTGAGGTGAAAAGTGCAGATGCTCCAATTAGTTCGAAACCGACCCAACCTTTAAATGTAGCTGAACGAGAAAAAAAATGGTGGGAACAATGCCGAGATTATTATTTAAAACACAAAGATAAATATGAAAAGAATGGCTAAGTTTTCACTGCACCTGACCCCAAGGGCCTCGCGGCCCTCGGGTCAGGTGAGTTCAACGCTAAATGACCTTAGCACTCAGACTATGATGAAAAATCATCAAAAAAAGACGACAACAATCCCTACACATTTAATCGCACCATGTGGAATGAACTGCCGCCTTTGCTGGGGATATATTCGAGAAACAAACCGCTGTCCGGGCTGCCGAATGATCAATAGTCCGGACAGTAAAAAATCAAAATATCGGAATAGATGTAGAATCAGAAATTGCGAACAAATTACAAAAGGCAAAAGCAAGTATTGTTCTGATAGTTGTCATCGTTATCCCTGTGCCAGATTGAAGCAGTTAGACAAGCAGTACAGAACAAAGTATGGAATGTGCATGATCGAAAATCTTAATATGATCAATGAATTTGGTATTAGACATTTCATTCGGAATGAAAAAAAGAAATGGATTTGTCCAGAATGTGGACAGATGATATGTGTTCATAGGCCAGCATGCCTTTCTTGTGGGTATAAATGGCATTAATAACGGCCAACCAAATCACTTCAATGGATTTTTACTACGCTGCGCTCCGTAAAAACCAGTGAGTTTAATCGTACAGATACCCCCAACGTATCTGCAATTTTGACTTTCGTGTGATAGGGTTCGTTGTGTCTGTTATGATACCTATTGGTTAAGGGTGCAGATATACAAATCATATCACAAAAGTGGCTGGTTCCAAATAAAGTGAGCCCGGCAGCAGCTCTGGTAAGGCTTAATGTGAGCCCGAAACGGTGCGTTATTCCGAGCTGTTACAGTTACTGCTCCATACTGCTTATTGCTTGTTCAATTTCGCCTCAACACCCCCATTTTTTTTCTGCCGTGCGCATGACTTGCCCGATTGCAATTTTTTGTGGACACCTTTTTTCAGCAAGTGAATAATCAAGACCAACCA
>JAAEKY010000926.1 GCA_024227235.1 Desulfobacteraceae bacterium
TCTTTACAATTTTATTTATTTTGGAATAATTCAAAGGTAAAATTGAACATAACCTGAAGTGTTTAAGAAAATTTTTAACAGGCAAATGGAAGGCTGAAATCCTTTCCACATTATAATTTCTATTGATCTCTTCAGTGCCCTGAATATTTTTCAGTGAAATTACGGTAACGTTATGGCCATTATCTGATAATGCTTTTGCCAGGTTTGCTGAATAAAATGATGTTCCTGTCCGTATGGGAGGAAACATCGCTGTGATAATAATAATGTTCAAGAGATACCGCCTTTTTTAATTATCTTCACTAAAATATTCAAATTTTAAAAGCTTATTGCTATCGAAACTCACCTGACCGACTATTTTAACCGGAGTTCCCGTAGCAATTGAAAATGGCGGGATATCTTTATTAACAAAACTGTTTGTTCCAATAACAGAATGTTTCCCAATTGTTACACCCTTTTGTATAACAGATTGCGGTCCTATATAACAGCAGTCTCCAATGATGACAGGTGCATGGTCACTTGCTTCCTTTCCGCCTGAAACAAAACGCCTGACCGTATCATGTGTATAAATTTGTACTCCTGCAGAGATACAGCAATATTCTCCAATTTCAAGCCCGCCTGTTCCATCAACCAAGGTATAAGGTCCAATCCAGGTCTCTTTTCCTACCTTTACATCACCATACACATAACTATTATGGTAAATATTGGCACCATCAGCAAAATCTAGCAGCTTTGCTCTCTCCCATCTGTCAAACAGTAATTCATCAAAAGGGAGATCACGATTCCATTTTATTCTTTTTTCATTTGACAATGTTAAATACAACTGTTTGATATTTTCTTTTATTTCTTTGCGATCAACGCTGTCTGTCATTTAAAGAACCTCTCTCAAAGAAATTAACTGTCTGTGTTGTCAACATACTGGACAATACTGCTTGCTTTAATACTTGATTCCATCAGACAAAAGAATCCTATAAGTAAAGCTCCCAGAAAAATTAAAGCATGAAGCACTATTACAAACCCAAGAGCTGAAACACCTGTTATATTTAAAAATGTAAGAGCGGTGGCAGCAAAAAATTCAAAAGTCCCTACATTCCCAGGGGATGACGGGACTATACTCCCGATACCAATCACAAGCATGACAAATAACGCGCCATGCAATTGTAAAGGCAGGTTGAAACTTTGTGCTATCGACCAGATCAGAATAGTTTCAATAAGCCAAATCACAATTGTGTATGCAATATATTTAAACAAATTATTCTTTTGGCGTAATGAAGCAACACCGGTTATAAATCCTAATGCAATATTTTCAAAATGAGTAATAAGAAATGTGGGGAAAAAACTAAAAATTGATTTCCCCCATTCTATCAGCTTTTTTCCAAAAACGGCAAGCCCTGCAAGACAAATTAAAGCTATCAAGCCTATTGCGCCAACAGAGATGCCTCCTCTGATCAACCATTGAGGAAAAGGGAAAATCCATACAACCAATGCAAGTAAAAAAAGCGTTACAAGGAGATCTGTAAGCCTTTCAACAATTATTGTTGCAAAGACCAGACTCTTTGAAATACCCTCTTTTTTACCCAGTATATAGGCACGGATAAACTCGCCTGCACGTACAGGCAATAAATTATTAGCCAGATACCCTATCATCATGGCTGAAAAAAGATTTCGCCAATATGGCTTTGCTGTAGAGGGAAACAAAAATTGCCATCTATAACTCCGTACAATAAAACTTGGAAGAATCAATATAATTCCTAAAATCAAATACCCTTTATGCGCCAAAACAAGAGATGTCCACAATTCAGCAAGATTTTGATCCCGGAATACCCACCAGAGAAGGACAAAACTGATACCGATGCCCAGAATATTAAAAATATATTTTTTCACGATTTTAAAAGTTCTTTCAGAGTTGAGCTGATAAATTTAATATCATTTTCAGTCATGCTACCGTACAAAGGAATTACCAGACCAGAATAAAAAAGCCTTGTTGCTTCAGGAAAGTCTGTATCCTTAAAATTATATTTTTTTGAAAAATATTGAAGACAATTTAAGGCTTGTGCTCCCAGATTAGATTGTACTCCTTTTTGACCCATCTGCTTAATTATTGAACTCCTGTCTACATTATTGTCCAAAACAACCATAAAGCTTTGCCAGGAATGCCCCATTGTATTATTGGGAAGATTCAGATGTGGACATTCTTTGAGAAAAGAAAAATATATTTCAGCCAATAGAGCACGTCTTTTAAGCTCATCAGGGAACCTTTTCAACTGTCCATGAATCAAAGCAGCCTGAAAATCAGTGAGGCGATAATTAAATCCAGCTTCAATAAAATCAATACCCCCATCGACATAATGCATTCCATGATTTCTTAAAACCCTAATGCGATTATCTAAGTCTTTTTTATGGGTAAAAACAGCCCCTCCCTCACCACAAGTAACAGCTTTACGGGGGTGGAATGAAAAGCAGGCAGCGTCTGAATAAAAACCGACATGATGCCCGTCAGCAATGGCTCCCAAAGCACAAGCAGCATCTTCAATTAATAGCAGCCCATGTTTGCGGCATATTTCTAAAATTTCCTTAATTTTAACGGAGCATCCAAATTCATGAACCACCATGACAGCTTTCAGGTTATCACCAGAAGCTTTTATACATTCTTCCAATGATTCAGGAGTAATAATAAAATCATCAAATGATACATCACATAATATTGTTTCAGCACCCAACAATTCTACAACATTGGCAGAAGCAGGAAATGTAAAAGCAGGTACAATAACACCATCACCATTACCAATTCCCAGTCCCTTTAGCGCCAAATGCAATGCTGCTGTGCCAGATGAACATAAGGAACAATACTCAACACCTGTAAATTGAGATAATGATTCTTCAAGTGCTGATACATTCTCTCCCTGGACCAGCATGCCAGAACGTAAAACACTCACTGCTTTCTCAATATCTTCCTGTCTTAAATCAGGCTTTGCTAAAGGGATCATATTAAATTATATTTTCTTTATACCATTTTGCAGTTCGAAGTATCCCCTCGCTCAAATCAACTTTTGCCTTAAAGTCTAATAGTTCATATGCCTTTTTAGTTTCAGGGATACGAAGTTCAATATCAGCAGACAAGGGGTCTTTAAATACTATTTTTGATTTTGAATCCAAAACACGACATACGGTTTGAGCAAGACCTAAAATAGTCGTCACAGCACGGGCATTACCAATATTAAATGATTCTCCAATGGTTTTTTCACTTTCCAGAGCAAGCATAAGACATTCAATAAAATCATCTACATAGCACCATGCTCTGATCTGATTGCCATCACCATATATATTAATATCTTCATTATTCAAAGCTCGCCTGATAAATATTTGAATTGCGCCCTCTCCTGTCTGGCCCGGGCCATAGATATTAAACGGCCTTACTGTAACAGTAGGAAGATTATGCTGCAAATGATAAGCATGAATAAGGTGCTCTCCTGCAAGCTTGCTCACAGCATATACCCAGCGTGCCTCACCAGCAGAGCCTGCAACTGCATTATCTTTTTCACCAACCCGGTATGCCATTGAGCCAAAAATCTCTGATGTGGAGAAATCCAGAACCCTGTCTGATACCTTATTTTCCCATGCTGCACGCAATACATTTGCTGTCCCGAGAATATTTACTTCCATGGTTTCAACAGGTTTTTTTATCACTGTATCAATCCCTGCTATGGCAGCCGCATGAACTACAATATCAGAGCCTGCCATTGCTTCTTTAACTGCATCTGCATCAAGGATATTTCCTTCAATCAGAGAAATTTTTGCATGCTCAAGAATACCTGTATGTTTAATAGTGTTTCGGGCAAGGCTATCAAACAGAACAATCTCATTTTCATCAGCCAAA
>JAAEKY010000927.1 GCA_024227235.1 Desulfobacteraceae bacterium
ATCAGACCTGTCTGACCTGTTGCAACCATGACTGCTTTTACGCCCTTTTCACAAAGCATCTTGGTCAAAAGGGTGGAACTGGTTCGTTTACCAACTGCACTGTCAGTTCCCAAAATCGCTATTTTAGGACATTCAACTTTTGATATATTACCTGTAAAAACAACTAATTCACTGACTGCTTTGGGTTTGCGGATATCATACAGCTTGACTCCACATTCCCTTGCTTTTTGGGAAAAATGAGATTTATCTGTCAAAAATTCATGAAGACCATTGACTATATTTAATTTATTTTCCATAGCGTAAAACATTACCTGCTCATCTTCCTTTGAAAATAGTCCACTCAAAGGCGCCATGCCGTAAATGAAAGTCTTAATATCTTTTTCACCATTTTCTTTCAGACATGTCATAATATCTTTATAAATCATGATTCCATTTGGACTGCCATCCAATACATTTCCGGTATCCTGACCCGCTCTGCTACTATCTATCACACCGATAATTTTATATTTTATTGAATGG
>JAAEKY010000928.1 GCA_024227235.1 Desulfobacteraceae bacterium
ATCTTGAATCAAAAAATATATTATTCTTACCAACAATCTTTTCCAGCTTAAGAATGTCCACAGGATCGATGGTGGTTTCAAGGCCATTTTCAACCACACGATTCCCTAAATTAACAGGAGTTTTAAAATCTGCATCCAAAAGTCCAAGCTCTTGTTTAATCACATTAAAAAATCCCTGACCCGGGTTTTTAAATTTGTTTGCAGCCCCCCATTTAAAAATAGACCTAAAAGATTTTTCCTCTGGTTCACTCTGGTGCCACAAAGGGGTATGTGGTGTTTTCTTTGTTTTCATTTTTTTGGATATCCTGTTATGTCACGAATATGTGAATAAAAAGGTTCAAGCGCTTTATACATTTTACTATAAACCCTTGAATATAAAGCCCTGTAAATTTGTACATGTTCTTTTCGGGGCTCAAATGTCTTTTTGACATGAACCATATTATCTACGGCCTCATCTAAACTTGAGAACCATCCAAGCCCCTTTGCCACAAGGATAGCAGCTCCCAACCCCGATGTCTCATGTGTCTGCCCTTTTTCAACAGGCAGATTAAAGATATCGGCTGTAATCCTGCAAATTTCATCACTTTGGGATGCACCACCTGACACTGCTGCCTTTTGAATTTTTTTTCCGGTTTTCCCCTGAATTTTTTCCAACCCTTCAAAAAGAGCAAATCCCAACCCTTCAATGACCGCCCTATATACATGATCTTTAGTATGGACATCCCCGAAACCAATCATAGCGCCTTTGGCATCAGGGTAGTCTAATCCCGCACCCCAGTATGGTTGTACAATTAGTCCCATGGCGCCTGGCGCCGTTCTTTGAAGACATTGGTTGAGTAACTCTTCTGGGGGGATACCCTTTTTTTGAGCAAGCGCTACTTCTTTATGCGCAAATTCTTTTTTAAACCAGGTAATCATCCAATACCCTCGAAAAATCTCTACTTCAGGATTATAGAATCCCGGAACTGGTGCTGGATAAGGGGGTAAATATTTCATCAGCTCGATATATTTTTCAGATATGGTTTGAACGGTTGCGGTTGTCCCAAAGCTAAGGCTTGCCATTTTGGAATTCACGACACCTGCACCTAAGGTCTCACATCCTTTATCTGAACCACAGGAAATAACGGAGGTCCCTTTTTTAATCCCCAATTGTTGTGCGGCTTCATTCCGAATTCTACCTAAGATTTCTCCAGGCTTTACAAGCGTTGGAAGTTTTTCCATTTCAACAGGAAAAAGCTTTCTGGACAATTGATATTTGTTTGCCCAGATCTGCTTTTTATAATCAAATGGTAAATGACCAATCTGCGATGCCACAGAATCAGAAAAGTTACCCGTAAGTCTGTAAGATAAAAATCCGGAAATCTGAAGATACTTAAATGTTTTTTCCCAGATTTCAGGTTGATTCTGCATAATCCAATTACATTTACCCTGGGTTTGAATATCATCAACCTTTTTTTTAAGTCCCAGGATATTAAGACCTGTTTTCAAGACCCCTTTTTGCCCCCAGACAGGCTTGCAACTACGTTTATCTATCCATACAATTACAGGCCTTAAGGGCACCCCGTTTTTATCCACATTTACCATACTGGCTCTTTGGGAAGTCACACCGACTCCGGCGACAGCACCAAACAATTCAGGGGTTGACTGCTTTAGCTTTTGGCAGGCAGAAACAAGGCTGTTCCAATACAATTCAGGATCCTGCTCTGCCCACCCGGAATGTTCACTATAATATGGCTCATACGCTATCTGGGCCCTGGAAAGCACTTCCCCTTTCTGAGAAAAAAGTATGGCTCTAAGACTTTGTGTTCCACAATCTATCGCAAGTATTGTTTTCTTGTTCAAATTAGAGCTCCTTTACGTTTATTCGGTGGAGAATAAACTGTTTCCCACAAGATTTTATACGCTTTTTTTTCAGCCTCCCACTTTTTATTGGTCCATGAAAGGTGTGGTTTGCACAAGGTTTCAACTTGATCAAGTAAATCCCTCCCGCCACCAGGGAGCAATAAACCTATCCTTACTCTTCGCAATAACAAATCCGAAAGATGAACAATATTTTCATGCTCTGCTGCATAACGGATTTCAGCCCAAAGGGTATTTGTATTTTCAATGGGTTTAAAAAGATGTTCATCATATTGTTGGATGATTTGAAACTTATGCCTTCCATATCGACCCAAAACTCTTTTTTTCATCTCTTTTGATATATGCAGCTCTTTGTTGTAGATAATATTATTATTTTTAGTTTCGCCACTTTGACTAACAGGTTCAGGCAAATATGATTTAGCAGCTTTTAATGCATCATTGGCTAATATTCGAAAGGTTGTTAATTTTCCACCCGTCACTGTTATCAGTCCTTTATCTTTCCAAATCACATGTTCTCTTGACTCCTTGGACGCTGCTTTCTTTTTTTTGCTCAATACAGGTCTAACCCCGGCAAGGGATGATACACAATCATTTAAAGACAAATTAAGATCCGGTAAAATATAGTTTAATCCTTCCATTAAATAATCTGCTTCTTTCATTCTCATAAAAGGCTCCATCTTTAATGACTGATCATGATCGACATCTGTTGTCCCCAAAAAAACTGACCCTTCCCATGGGAATAAAAAAACAGGTCTTAAATCTTTAGGATGAATAAAACTGACCACCCGATCTAACGGAAATACGCTTTTAGGAAAAACCAGATGGCTTCCTCTTAACGGTCTGATGTGAAAACCTTTCATTGGCGAAGGATGAAGCTGTTCTGCATAGGCACCCGTAGCATTTATCAACACCTTTGTTTTGGTTTCAACGCATAAAGAGCCCTTCTCATCACTCATATTAACTGCAGCCAAATGCCCCTTTCTATTCCTTTGAAAGCCCACCACTTTTGTATAATTCATGGCGGTTCCGCCACACCTGCAGCCTTGTTGAATGATTCTTAACACCAGTCGTGCATCGTCCACCTGAGCATCTTTAAATCCAACGGCTGACACCAGATTTTCATCTCTGAGAGCAGGGACCTTTTCAAAAGCCTCATCTTTTGTATACGTTTTATGCTGTTTTTCCTTTGCCATAAAACTATAAATAGACAACCCAATCTTCATGGATGATTTGGAAGGCCCGTAATTATTATATACAGGCATGATAAAGTTTAAAGGCGTAACCAGTCCGGGATATAACTTCAACAATCGTTCCCGCTCCTTCACCGCTGTTTTGGTCAATAAAAATTTGCCCTGCTTAAGATATCTCAACCCACCGTGAACCATCTTTGATGACCGGCTTGATGTACCCCAGGCGAAATCATTGGCTTCAACAAGAAGGACTTTGAATCCTTTTTTTGCTGCCTCATAAAAAACACCCGCCCCGGTGATCCCACCGCCCGCCACAATAAGATCATATTCTTTATTTAAATCATTCAATTTCATTTTCTATCCTGCCATATCTTCTGGGTCAGGCTCATTATCTTTTCAACAATGGGCATTATGTTCATATTGTTTTGCTCCAGTGCATTGAGAAGATCTTTATAATATTTTAAAGAGGCACATCTAGCCTCTTTGCTTTGAAAATAAAATTCTCCTAAAATCTCATAAAGTGGTTCAAAATCATTTAAAATCATATTAAAAACCGGATTGTTTGTTGCTTTGACCATGAGTATTTGCAATCCCCAATCATATTTAGCATATGCACCCGGAGTGTCTTTTAACGTCTTTGATTTTTTAAGAAAATTTACAATTAACTCAGGGTTGTTCGCTATAGCTTTTTGAGCGATATCCGGAAACATAGTGGTCCTGACTTCCAACAAATGGGATACCATATCTGTAGAAAGATTTTTCCCATATCGGGCAAGAGAACTTAAGATCCCTAGCCCTCCATTTTCTATATAGTCGTTTACTTTTGTTGATTTACCATGTTGTATGGTAATCCAGCCTTCTTTTGACAATCGCTGTAAGGTTTCTCTTAATGTCGGCCTTGTAACGCCCAGCTCAATTGCCAGAAGTCTTTCTGCCGGCAGCACTTCACCTGGCTTGTATTTAGAGCCTAAAATCGCTTCCAATAATTGTTTTTCTGCAAATTCAGCGGGTTTTAATAATTTCACGACCACGATATACCACCTTCTATTTATCAAATATGATTACTTCTGGTAAGAGGTCATACCAGTTGGCGGACCAATTGTCAAGTTCAAGGTATAACCATTGCCATTAAATATTTCTTTTTAAAAAGGCTGCGATACAGATGGTTGAAGAGATAATGGTTAGAACGGCGTTAAATAAGCATTTTGGCAGGACGCCGCAAATCGCTTATTTCCGCTTTTTAACGGACACGACGTCCGTTAAAATTTAGTAAAAAGCACACCCTCTTTAACCATCGGTTGAATTAGAAAATCTTTCTGACAATTGCTATAACGGTTATTATTCACTTTTTTAGAGAATGGTGAATAACTAAAAGAAACTGCCACTCAATCCAAATTTGAGATGGCAGGTTTTTTCTTTTTAACTTCCCAGGCAGTCACATTACAGATGAGCAACTATCCATTAAATCATTTATACTGTTTATGTAATCTTTATTCCCACATGGCTTTGGAACATGAGCCATATTTTTATCCTTTTTCTTAAATTCTTTAATAGACTCTATAAACTCAATATTACCAGATACAAAAAGAATAGGAACTTCATTATTCACAGATCGTATATGGTTATATACATCCATACCATCCAGATCCCCAGGCAACACATAATCCAAACTTACAAAATCATAATTATTCCTGGTAAATAAATCTATTGCAATTGAACCATTGGCAGCAACATCTACGCTATGACTACATGGCTCATGGGTTAAAATCCTGTATTGGACTTCTGATATTGCCTGTTCATCTTCAACTAAAAGTACATATTTCCCTTTGTATGACTTTGATTTATTGATTTGTTTTTTGTCTTCAACAGTCAACTCTTTTTGAGTGATTGGTATAGATATTATAAATTTTGTTCCAGACCCAAAAATTGATTCTACGTGTATTGTTCCTTTATGCTGGTCAATATATTTTTTTACATTTGCCATCCCATATCCACTGCCCCGTATCCCTTTTTTATATGACTTTTTTAAATCCCTGGTCCCTTTTAAGGAAAATGTAGGGTCATAAATATTTTCAATATCCTCTGGAAGAATCCCGCAGCCATTATCCTCTATATAAAAATTTACAGATTCTTCTTTATGAGAAATATTGATTTTTATTTTAGGATTATTAGAATTGCTTACTGCATGAACAGCATTTTGAATAAGATTGACCAAAGCATGCTCTATCATTCCGGGATCTGCAAGCAAATCAGGGATACCCGCTTTTATTTCTCTTATTATTTCTATGCCTTCAAGATCTTTTTTAAGCAGGCTAATTACAAGATCTGTTTTTTCACGTATACTAAAGAACTCCTGTTTAGGTTCCTGGTCTTTAGCAAAAGCGATAAGATTTTTTGTTAAATTTCTGCCCCGGATTGTCTGCCCATGTATCAACTCAAAAACTTTCATCATGGAAGCATCTGTACAGTCGAGCTTTGCTAACTCAGTATTCCCCATTATTGCGCCAAGGATATTATTAAAATCATGGGCTATTTTTCCAGCTATTTTCCCAACGATTGCATGCTTTTCTTGTTCAGAGGCTCGAAGTTGTGCTTCGTTTTTTTCTTTTTGAGCAAGTTTTTGTTCTGTTATATCCCTTCCGATTGAAATGATATATTTGGGATTATTTTCATCATCTCGAATCAAAGAAACATTATATTCCGTTGGCACAACTTTTTTATTCTTACAAACCAAACCGAGTTCTATTCTTCCAGAACCTTTTATTAAAACGTTTTCAATAAAAGAGGCTGCTTTTTTTAAATCTTCATCACTGTAATATGAATTTGGTGCACTTAATTTTACAATTTCTTCATCTGTATATCCAGATATTTCATTAAACGCCTTGTTCCATCTAATCGCTTTTCCTTTAACAGGATCAAATAGAAAAAAAGTATCATTCTGAGAATTCAATGCTGCATCTGTAAACTCTTTTTCTTTGAGTAACTCATTCTTTCTGGCTTCTTTTTCACTGATATGTTTCTGGATTTGAACCTGCATTTCATTAATCGCATTAACCACTTTATCCAGTTCATCAAAAGATTTTTGTTTTTTTGATACCCTTTTAAGCGTAAGAACATTACCAAGGTTATTAAAATCTAGGTTCTGGGTATAATCAGCCATAGTCGTCAAATGGCGTGAAACCAGACGATAAAAAACAAATAAGAATATTATTGATATTAAGGTGGCTATAAAAAGCCTGACAGCAATAATCACAATAAATTTTTTAAACAGTCTGTTATATATCCCCTCTAAACTGGCAAGAACTTTTAGCTCTCCAATCAGATTAAGTTTCCCATAATTCTGATATTCAAGTTTCAAGGTTCTTGAGATTGTATTACCAACTGATTTAACACCGGCGGCTGCCAGTATATCTCCATGTTCAGTAACAACTTCCAAATGCTTTATATCTTTTAAATGCAATACACCTTCAAGCTGTATCGCAACTTCATCTGCTTCCATATTCCACGTACTTTTTGTAATACTTTTAAGATAACTATTCTGGATTTGTTCGATTTGAGATTCAATAAGATTTAATTCAAATTTATAGTCTTGATAGAGCAGAATGCCTGCCTCTGCAAAAGCAAATAAAAAGCCAATAAGTAAAATTAAAAAAAGAATTTTTATACCAATTGTTTTTTGTCTGATATAATTTGGAAATAGTTGCAAAATAACTCCATATCAAAGACATTATGACTTAGTCCATATTGTACTTTTTCATAATTCGAAAATAATGATTTGTATGTTTAAATTCAGATAACGTTTTCGAAAATAAAACCGATAGTTCTTGATGTTTTTTGATTTTTGAAAACCCCACGTAAAGTCTTTGGGAATGAAGCAACGGATTTAAAAATTTAATCCTTTCAAGTGAATTATTTTCCTTGGCAATGCTTTTAATCACTGCGATATTGCCTGCGCCTAACTCATTTCGACCGAATAAAACTTTAACGACGATTGAACTTGTTTCAGTGCTTTCATCTTTTTGTAAAAAATCAGAGGAATCAAATTCGTGTCCATAGCTGAATCCTCTTGTGATACCAATCGTATAGCTTTTTAAATTTTCAAATGATCCATTAAAAAGGATCTTCTTATCTATCGTTGTAAAAAGCGCTGTTCTACTCAAACTGATCGGTTCATCCGGATAAAAAAGATATTCTTTTCTTTTTTCAACTTTGAGTGCTGAAACTATAACATCAGCTCTTCCCTTTTGCATCGAGTACAAGCACCTTTTCCAAGGTTGGTGAGCAAACTTTACTTTTCTATTAAGTATCCTCATGACTTCTCTAAAAATTTCAATTTCAAACCCCGTGGCCTTTCCATTTTCAACATATCCATACGGTTTCCAGGTAGGAAAGACAGCTACTATTTTTTCTTCCTGTGCAAAAGACCAGCTTGATGAACTGATCAAAAAGAGAAAGCAAAACAGTATGAATTTTAATTTTCTCATACGCACCTTATCTTAACATTTTTATAAAGAATAAATAAAACACATTTGATTTCAGATGTTTGATAATAGCATACATTAGGATTGGTTAAATTAAAATGTTTAAATTATAATAGTTCTCATTAAGTTTTTCGTTTTTGTGATATTGTTCACTTAAGATGTATGGAGGGGTAATGGTTTGAACGGCGTTAAATAAACATTCCGGCAGGACGATTGGGAATAGCTTATTTCCGCGTTTCAACGGACATGGATGTCCGTTGAAATTTAGTGAAATCATTCCCCCTCCATACTTCCATTGAATCGGAAAATCTTTTTGAAAAACGTTATAATTATTCAAAGCAATCGGTTTTACCGAATTCACTGGCAAAGTCATCAAGATCTACTGTGTCTGTGCATGTTCCATAATCAAATTTGTCAATTTCTGGCAAATGGCATTAAGCGTATCGATCTCCTTTTGCAATCAGCAAACCATAGTCTGTAAAAATCAGGCCCCCAGCAAAGAACAATTGCTAAAAACAATTTGTCAAAAACAAAACAATAGTCCATAATACCCGACATTCGACAAATCAATATTCACAAATTATACTTAATTCGTCTAAAAATGACATCTCAAATTAATGAAAGGAACTCAAATATGATGGTTGAAAAAAGATTTGGTATTCTGATGACAGCGCTTATTTTTACTTTGCTTAGCATGGGTACCTGTTTGGCCGCACAGCAGAATCTAAAAATTGCCGCCCCGTTAGCAACAGGTAATTTAAAGGCTGTTGAGCCCAATATGATTTTAAATTCAAAAGTTAGAAACCAGAAGCCACTTTTCAAAGGAAAAATCTCATCTTTGGCGAATAAACCCGTCCAATTAGGTGATAAAACAACTGCCCCTCTTGGAAGCATAGCAAACGTTGCCTTCAAACCATTGAACCGATATACAGGCATTTTAAATCAAAAAGCCAAAGTGGGAAAAACCATTCTTGCAAAGCCAATTGTCCTGGACGAAGCCATTGAATTTGACGATTCTTTTGTAATGCGAAAAAGTACAACCGTCATTGTACTAGACCCTTCCCAGATGAAGCGTATTTCACCCACTTATAATTCATTTTTATCCAAAAGAACCACCCGGAAAGCCACTATCGCACAGCTCGATCCGGAAAGCCGAAGAGGACTTGCAGATCTGAAAAAAAATCTGGCTGCACTTAACCCCAATGATCCTATCAGGAAAGCCGCTGCCCGAGGAGATCAGGCCATACTTGATGCGATTTTAGAAGGCAAGGGAGAATTAACCATAGAAGATACCATTGTTGTCCCCAAGAGGATACCACTGCCCTTAAAAGGTGTTACCATGTATCCCAGCTTTCAAAATGGTACATTAAACTTTAAGAAATTAAGACCTGTGACCCTGCCTATTTTAAAAGAATTAAACAGGGTGCCTCAAAAAACAATGTTAAAACCGATGACAAACATTAAAATGAAACAATTAACAA
>JAAEKY010000929.1 GCA_024227235.1 Desulfobacteraceae bacterium
CGCATCCAGTTGTTTGTTACCAAAGGCTTGTGCTGCATCATTATAGCCCATTGCGTTTCTTTCAATTTTATCCCAGACACCATTGTGAGAGAAAAACAGTTCACAATTTGCAAAAGCACCTGAGCCAGCATTACCAACACCCACTTTTTTACCCACAAGGTCTTTTACGCTTTTGATTCCAGAATCCGCACGAGTAACCAATTGAGCAGGTGCTCCATAGAGCCATGCAACGGCCATAACATCTTCATATTTTTTGGTATCATTTTTCATCATACCATTTCGACCCAGATAGACATGACCCGAATATACAACACTCATCTGTTGCCTGCCAGCATTTGTTTTTCTTAAGTTTTCAACAGATCCTGCTGAAGACTGGGCCTGCACTTTAAATTCGCCTGCTGCTTTCATAGGTTTATATACCTGTATAGCATTAGCAACGACCTGAAATGTTCCACCGGCAGGGCCTCCACCGAATACGACTCTTGCTTTTGCAATGGCCGACTGGCAAAATGCCATAGAAAGAACTGCGATAAAACCCACGATTAATAATTTTTTTCTACTCATACGATCCTCCTGTTATTGGTGTTAAATAAAAAATTCTTTTTTTTTACCGTTTGTAAAGTTACCAAAGAAAGAGTCAAAGAATCAATTGGGGGATTTCTGATTGTGCTGTAGGTAAATTTCTTACAAAACTGATATAGGAAGTAAAGTTTAAATGGATATTCAACAAAATTTAGTGAAAAGGATCAGAAAATCTTTTTTGACACTTGCAATAATCTTAATTGGCAACCTGATCCACAGAAGAAAGGAGGTGAGAGAACCTTTGACCATTTTTTGAGTTCCCTTTATAAAATTTTAGGGCTTTTTTTACAATTTGCAGCACCTGACCATGGGTAAAAAGTCCGGGAACTTCCATACCAAGCCTGGGATGCCGCCCCAATCTCCCACCAAGCATGACACGAAATCCATTTTCCTTTTCATGTATAGTGCCAGAGGGACACGCTTTTATACACTTGGCGCACATCAAGCACTGTTGATAATCAATTACAGGAGTTTCATGGGCTTTTTCATCTAAAGTGATGGCTTTTTCATCGCAGACATCCACGCAGGCATTACAGAAAGAGCACGCTTGTTCAGAAATCCCGGGAAGAGCTGATCCAATAATACCGATATCCACAATTTGGGGCCTTGAACATGCATTCGGGCAATCAGAAAGTACCACCCTGAACTCATGATGAAATTTTAAATCTTCTTTTACATTCTCCTTTAAAAAGGACAGGATATCCTCTTTTTCAATAATTTTTCCAATATCTTTTGCGAGTTGTGTCGTTGAATGGGCTACATTTGGGCATCCTGATCCGCCAAAGCATGCAGAGACCTCATATCCCTTAATTTCTTTTTCCATTCCGCCCTTAGAAAGGAATTGTTTTTTTAACGCCTTTACATCAGAAAGGTCAACACATGTCTTTCCTTTCTGCTCTGCAAATGCTTCAACTTTTATTTTAACTTTCTTTCGTACAAAAAATGGAACCTTCTTTATGGCCTTATCCGCATCTTGCGACCATTTCATGAAAGGATTTCTCCACGAGCACTCACCACAACTTCCTCAAACGGGATCTCTACTCCTGCTTTTGCCAGGGCTTTTTTTACAATGATCGGCATAGCAGAGCAGCACGGCACTTCCATAACTGCAGCTGTGATAGTTTTGATTCCCGACACTTTAAACACCTGGGAAAGTTTTTCAACATACTCATCCGCATCATCAAACTTGGGACATCCGATCATGACGGCCTTTCCTTTAAGAAAATCTGCATGAAAGGTCGGATAGGCTACAGGTACGCAATCCGCAGCAATTACGAGATCTGCATCTTTCAAAAAAGGTGCACCTGCTGGAACCAATTTTATCTGAACCGGCCAATGACCCAAAGATGATCTGCCGCCTGATGTCTGAACAGATGCATGATTTGAACATCCGCAAGGCTCTGCTGCTCCGGCTACAGGAAACGTTTTCATTGCACTTGAAGGGCACCCACAGGCAACAGGTTCTGCTGGCTTTTTTTCAGCCTTCTGTTTTTCCAATAAGGCTTCAACGGCTTCCTCATCAAAATCATCTGCTTCTCTTTCTATAATTTTTAATGCGTCTTCCGGGCAGTCGCCTATACAGGCGCCAAGGCCATCACAATACTTATCTGCGATCACTTTGGCTTTACCATCAATAATTTGTATGGCACCTTCTGCACAGGCAATCACACAATTACCACATCCGTTACAAAGTTCTTCATCTATCTCAATTATCTTTCTCATTACTTTCATGGGAATCTTCTCCTATTATATCAATTTGAATAATGGTGTTTTCTTTTTTTAATTATTCAATCGTAAGTTCTATTTCGCTTCAACCAACACTTGTTTAGCAAGTTCATTGCCTGCGGTTGTTAAAAAAAGTTTGTCCAACTTCGCATTGAATTCTTGATCATCAACACTATTTTTATCTTCACAGGCTGCCATATGGGTGAGCATGTCAGCATCATGTAAAATTTTTCGGCTGATATCATCATTTTCTTCTGGACGATTATGGTGGCCCACCATTTCGACGACCTGATTAATGAGTTCTTCTTTGGCACCTAATTTTTTCATTAATTGTTTAGCAACTTCAGGACTTTCTTTTTCCAGATATTGTGGTTCTGTTGAATCATATTTTTCAAGTGCATTTTTTACCCCAATATCATATAAATAGGCTGCACAAAGAATCACAGGCAGATTAGCCTTTTCTTTTTTACCAATTTTTTCAGCATAATTGGCTACTTTTGCTGCATGGCCAATCCGTTTAAAATCAGTCCCCATATACTTTTTCATTTCAACAGCTACCCGATCCTTAAATAAGTCATCTCTTTGAGCAACAAACTCTTCAGGCAGTGTTCCCAGACATTGCTCTGCAAATTTACAATATGAGGCACACCCAAAATCCATTTTAGGATTAACAATTTTTTTCTTGCAACCACCACATCTTCTAGTGGCATCATCTTTAAAAAACTCCATAGGATGACCACATTCAGGGCACTCTGTTTCAAAGATGGCATCTTCACTCCAGTATTGAGTATCTTGTCCGGGACATTTCATTTTAAGCCTCCTTGCAAACCTTTCAGGTTTTAAACCGGTGCATGAAAATTCATGCACCGGTAATCATTATCTTATTGACCCTGCATAATGGCTTCTACATCAGCCTCAGGTTCTGTAATAGGTTTAATATCAAAATTTTCAACCAAAACATTCAATACCGTTGGGGAGACAAAAGCAGGAAGTGTGGGTCCAAGACGGATACCTTTTACACCCAGGTGAAGCAGTGCAAGAAGCACCGCTACTGCTTTTTGTTCATACCAGCCAATATCAAAGGATAACGGCAAATCATTAATGTCTTCAAGCTCAAAAACTTCTTTAAGTTTAAGGGCAATAACGGCTAATGAGTAACAATCGTTACATTGGCCAGCATCAAGAACTCTAGGAATGCCACCGATATCACCAAGATTCAATTTATTATATCTGTATTTTGCACATCCGGCTGTAAGAATCACGGCATCCTGTGGCAATTTTTCAGCCACCTCGGTAAAATAATTTCTGCCTTTTTGACGACCATCACATCCTGCCATGACAACAAATCTTTTAATGGCACCGGATTTCACAGCATCAACGACCTTATCAGCCAAAGCCAATACCTGGTTATGTGCAAATCCACCGACAATGGTTCCAGTTTCAATTTCTGTAGGAGCACTGCATCCCTTTGCTTTTTCTACGATGGCGCTAAAATCTTTAGCTTCTCCATTGCCCCGCTCTCCAATATGAGGTGTATCAGCATAAGAAGTAACACCAGTAGTATAAAGCCTGTCCTGGTATGTATTTTTCTTTTTCATCGGTACCAGACAATTTGTAGTCATGAGAATCGGACCATTAAAGGACTCGAATTCTTCATTCTGATGCCACCATGATCCCCCATAATTTCCTTTTAGGTGATCATATTTTTTAAAGGCAGGATAGTAGTTTGCAGGTAGCATTTCACCATGAGTGTACACATCTACCCCGGTTCCTTCAGTCTGTTTTAAAAGTTCTTCCATATCTTTAAGATCGTGCCCTGAAATCAGTATTCCGGGGTTTGATCCCACACCGATATTAACTTCTGTCAGCTCAGGGTTCCCATAGGCTGTGGTATTGGCTTCATCAAGTGCTGCCATGGTTGTTACGGCTACTTCACCGGCTTTAAGAACCATTCCCACCATTTCATCTACAGAAAGGTCTTGGGTGGTTGAATCAAGCGCTTCATAAAGAAAATCCCAGATTTCATCCCTTGTAACACCTAAAACAGCGGCATGATCTGCATAGGCCGCTATTCCCTTAAGCCCCAAAATAAGAAGCTCTCTTAAAGATCTAACATCTTCATTTTCTGTAGCAAGTACGCCAACCGTCGTAGCTTTTGCCTTGAAGTCGGATACATCGTTTGAGAACCATGTGGCGCTCTCATGAAGATCAGAACCGATTTTATCCTTGGCAGATTCAAACAACTCTTTTTTAAGCGCCTGGGCTCTGTTTATCCAGTTAATTAAATTTTCGTCATTAAAATTTGCATTGGTAATGGTTGTAAAAAGCCCCTGTGCTATAAATTTACCTGCTGCATCGGAAACGGGTATCCCGGCACCTTTTGATTTATTTGCAATCACTGCAATTCCCTTTAGATTATAAATCAACAGGTCCTGTAAATCTGAGGTATCATTCTCTTTTCCACACATTCCTTTGACAGTACATCCCTGACCTTTAGCTGCTTCCTGACATTGAAAACAAAACATTTAACTTTCTCCTTATATTATAGTTGTTCAACAATTGATCTTTACATCCTGGTGCTAACTTATTATAAAAAAGGGTGAGACTCCTTGACCTGGATCAAGAAATATTATTTTTTTGAATTTATTTTCGTATTTATGACAGTTAATAACAAAAGGATTATACAGTATTAATAATTTAAAAACAATTCCTCTCTTTTCTGGCCTTTCTGATGAACACCTGGAAAAAATTAATGCCATTGCCTCTACACTCAAATTTAACAAAGGGCAGATGATCTTTCACGAAGGAGATAAAGGGGATGGATTTTATATGGTTGAAAAAGGAAAGATTAAAGTCTTTAAACTTTCCTTTGAAGGAAAAGAACAGATCCTCCATATCTATGGTCTCGGCCATACCTTTGGCGAAGTTCCGGTTTTTGAAGGAAAAAATTTTCCCGCTTCTTCTATGGCTCTTGAAAAATCTATCATTATTTTTCTTCCCAGAACCAAGTTTGTAAACTTGATTACTGAGACACCAGGACTGGGAATGAATCTTTTAGCCGATCTTTCAAGGCGCTTAAGAGAATTTACCATACAAATTGAAAATCTTAGTTTAAAAGAAGTTCCTGCAAGGCTTGCCGCATATATTCTCACGCTTTCTAAAGAACAAAAAAATAAAAAACAAGTCACTCTTCCCATTTCAAAGGCACAATTATCCAATCTGATCGGGACCACCCCTGAAACTGTCTCAAGAGTATTAAAAAAAATGACGGCATTATCATTTATTGAAGTACAGACCAAAACAATATTAATTAAAGACCTTGACGGCCTGCTTGATCTATCGGATTCAGGAAGTCTTTCTTAGGCAAATACTGGGGCTCTCCCATTCGGCTTGGTAGTTTCCCAGAGATATCTGTATTCACTTCTGGATATTTACCATAAAAACTTTACCCCGGCGTTGCAACATCTATGGGGTCCATTAAACATTTAGAATAAATTCCCCACAGGCTCTTCTCTGTAATTAAAATGTCTTATTTTGCTGTATTCATGTATAATTTTTTTCAGACCGGAATGGTTAAGAATATATCTGGAATTTTTAAAAGAGATTCTAAATGGCTGTTTGACCTTTACACCTGGCTATGGTTAAATACGTGTTATTCGTATTTAAAATATTTGTTTTACTATTGGAAAGAATTCCTGAGTTAAGGGGCCGCAATGAAGAGATATCTTTTTACGCTTTTATTTTGTTTAAGCTCATTTATCATTGGAACAACTGCATTAGCGGACCGAGCAATAAAAGTTGTAACTGATCTGGATCATAAAAAAGGAAAAATAGGGACATATAGAGCACTGATAATAGGTATTCAGAACTATAATGACCCTAAAATAAGTGATTTGGGAACACCTTTGAATGATGCATTAGAGATGACAGATGTATTAAAAAACTATTATGGCTTTCAGGTAAAAACTCTTTTAGATAAAAAAGCCACTAAAAAAAATATATATAATCATCTAAGAGACCTTACCAATAAAACAAAACCCAATGATTCAGTTTTAATTTATTATGCGGGGCACGGTGATATTGATCGAACATTTAATGACGGATGGTGGATACCAGTTGATGCAATTGGGGGGGACCCATTTACCTATCTTGATAATAGTCAAATCCAAAAAACTATGGCCAGTATTAAAGCAAAACATGTGCTTTTAATATCTGATTCATGTTACTCAGGTACCTTGTTTGGTCAGGCAAGGGCTATGCCTAAGGTTATTAATGATAAATATTATTTAAATTTATATAATGAGAAAAGCCGATGGGGAATAACCTCAGGAAATAAAACGCCAGTGTCTGACACAGGATCAGAAAACCATTCTGTATTTGCCTATCAATTATTAAAAAAACTAAAGAAAAATACAAAACCATATCTTTCCACTCAAGAAATTTATACGTATATTGCCCCTGTTATTGCCAATAATTCAGAACAGCAGCCCTTATGTCGACCGATCAGGGGCACAGGTGATATGGGCGGTGAATTCATATTTGTATCTACTAAAACAAATGCAATACTGGAGACAAAATTAGAACCAACAGTCAATGAAACATTGGAAAAAGAAAAGGCACAATTAGCAGAACAAAAATTAGAGCTTGCTCGGAAAATACAAGAATTGGAAAAGGAAAAATTGGAGCAAGAAAAAGTTAAGTTAGAGCTTGAACTGGAAAAATTGGCCCAAGAAAAAAAACAGATGGATGAAAAGAAGGAAACAATACAACAAGAAAAGCTTGAACAAAACCCAAATCAAAAGGCGCTTCAGCTTGCTTCCATTCATCGATCTGATCCAAATGTTAAAGTAGTTGATAAAGATGAACACTTTGTTCTTTA
>JAAEKY010000930.1 GCA_024227235.1 Desulfobacteraceae bacterium
AAAAATTGATAAGGCCCTTTGTTTTAGATGCATATGGTTGATTTTAAATGATAATACAATTGATTTGTTTGGTTTAATTTATTATTTATTGTATAAAAAATTAACAAATAATGGCAATGATTACAAATTATGTTTCCTATATTAATACTCAAAGGAGGGGGATGATGTTTGCGATTGATAAGACAGTGATGTTGTTGATTGACGTCCAGGGACAGCTGGCCCAGTTAATGTACGAGAAGGAAAAATTGTTTAAATCACTTGAAGTCATCATTCAAGGGATGAAAATACTCAAAATCCCCATAATTTGGATGGAACAGATCCCAAAGAATTTAGGCCCCACCACAGAAACGGTTTCAAAACATATGATTGGGGAAAAAGCAATTGAGAAGTTTTCGTTTTCTTGTTGCGGTGAACCGCAATTTGTGGAAGCATTCAAAAAAGCGGGGAGGACTCAGGTCCTTTTAACAGGGATTGAAACTCATATTTGTGTCTTTCAAACAGGATACGACTTAATTCAGCAAGGATACGACGTTCAAGTGGTATCTGATTGTGTGTCTTCCAGAACTAAAGAGAACAAAGAGATTGGTATCCAAAGATTAATTCAGTCGGGTGGTCAAGCCACGTGTATTGAAATGGCGTTTTTTGAATTGCTAAAGGCCGCAAAGGGAAATCAATTCAAACAGGTGATTAAATTAATCAAATAGTTTTTGGCTGTGGGTTCTTTAAACGGCTATTTGAAAAGATGATGTTTCTTCTTCTGGCAAGGTGTTAACTTTTTCATAAGAGTCAATGGCATCTTTAACGTTTCCAAATACTTTATTTTCATTGGTAGAGGCTCGCTCTTTTGCCTGCAATATCATTAGTTCAGAAAGGGCTTGGGATGACGCTGATGAAGCTTTAGACGCTACTTTTAAGTCTTGAGCGGATGGGTTTGCCGGTGCAAGTGCAGCGTTCTTGATTTGACGCATTTTCTGGATGGTTGCCTGGGGGTCACCCGGAACAGGAGATGTGTCAATGCTGACTTCACCACCCACTGCGTAGTTTCGACCATCTGGCCCTCGTTTATACGTTAGGTTGGCGCCTGATGTGATGTATCTTCCTCCAGCTGCAATATGCGCCATCTCATGTCTTCGTACTTGGGTGTCAATTTTTGTAAGCTCAGCTATAAGTCGAAGCTCTGCATCCGTCAATTGTGATTCTTTGAAAGAACTTGCTTCGGTATTTGTTTTGTTTTCCGTATTATTTGAAGTTGATTGATTGCCCTCTTGATCAGTGTTAGCGGTTTCTTCGATTTGAGATATTTGATTATCAGAAGTGTTATGTACCACTGGATTTAGTGGTGAAACATTATCTCTATTTGAGTGTATATCAGATGGTTTTTCATTAGAAACCGGGTGATAGATTAAACCTGACTGATAATTACTGTATGTTATGCTTGAAATATTCATTTTAAATTGCTTTTAAGGATGTCTAAAGTCACATCATTTTTTTCGCTAACATATTATAATTATAAAAAATTGCCATTGCAAGAAGATTTTTTTTTGACGAATTAAATAATTGACAAAAATTCCTGGTTTGTGTATGTTAAAAGATTGAATTTTATTTTTTTGGCTAACACCGGTTTGACTGGAGTTCAAGGATTTTCTTATGGATCGAAAGGCAAGCGTTTCTCGAAAAACAAACGAAACTGAAATATTTATAAAGTTTGATTTAGATGGATCCGGCAAAGCAAATATTTCAACGGGTATCCCTTTTTTTGATCACATGCTTACGGCCTTCACTGTTCATGGCTTTTTTGATCTTGAAATAAAAGCCCAGGGCGATCTTGATGTTGATTATCATCACACCATAGAGGATGTTGGATTAGTCCTTGGTCAGGCACTTTCAAAAACAACAGATAACAAAAAGCAAATTGTCCGTTTTGGTGACAATAGTATTCCTATGGATGAGGCTCTGTCAAGGGTTACAATAGATTTGTCCAACAGACCTTACCTTGTTTACAATATTCCAACAGACCTTAAAGCAAACGGTGGATTCGATGTCTATCTTGCTAAAGAGTTCTTTCAAGCATTCTGTGTCCAAGGGGCTTTTAATCTTCATATAAATTCTTTTTATGGTGTAAATGAGCATCATGTCCTTGAAAGTATTTTCAAGGCCTTTGGAAAGTCTTTGCATATGGCTACCAGAATAAATAATAAAATTACGGGTGCCTTATCCAGCAAAGGAACTTTATAACTCATTATTTACACGTACTCAATGATCGATAAATTTATAAAATATAGTGGGATTCAATGATAATAATACCTGCCGTAGATATTAAACAAGGTAAGTGTGTCCGATTATTACAGGGTCGGATGGAAGATACAACGCATTATTCAGATTCTCCTGCCAAGATGGCTCAAAAGTGGGAAGATCAAGGTGCTGATCTAATTCATATTATTGATCTTGATGGTGCCTTTGCAAAGGAAGTGATAAATTTCGATGCCATCCGGAATATTTTGGAGGCAATTAATGTCCCCATACAAGTCGGCGGTGGTATAAGAGATTTGAAAACGATCGAAATGTATATAAATGCAGGCGTATCAAAAGTCATTATAGGAAGCGAAGCACTTTATAATCCGTTGTTGGTTAAAGATGCTTGCAAGCAATTTCAAGGTAAAATAGTTGTTGGGATTGATGCAAGAGATGGCATGGTTGCAGTTGAAGGATGGAGTCAGACATCTAAGACCCGTGCCATTGACCTTGCAAAAGAATTCGAATCTTGTGGCGTAGCCGCAATTAATTTTACCGATATACACAGGGACGGTATGCAAACAGGACCCAATATCGAGGAAACTGCTTCTTTAGCCGATGCAGTTTCAATTCCCATTGTAGCATCCGGGGGGGTTAATACTATTGAAGATATTAAAAACCTGCTAGAAATTGAGAGTAAAGGCGTAACCGGTATTATTACCGGTAGAGCGATATATGAAGGAACCCTTGACTTGAAAGAGGCGATTGAGATTTCAAAATAATAATGATCATAAAGATAATTATTGACATGTGATTTTAAATACTTAGCTTATTTTATTTGCATAACCGTTTAATTTTGGAGTCGGCACCACCAAGATGTATATCCCTGAAGAAAAAGTTTCAGAAATATTAAATACTTCAGATATAGTTGATGTGATTTCAGAGTCTGTCATTTTAAAAAAGTCAGGCAGAAATTTTTTTGGGCTATGTCCATTTCATTCTGAAAAAACACCCTCATTTTCGGTAAATGCAAGTAAACAGATTTTTCACTGTTTTGGGTGTAGTGCTGGCGGGAATGTATTGTCTTATATCATGAAATATCACGGCATTTCTTTTCCTGAAGCGGCTAAAATGGTGGCACGTAAATATAATATCACCATTGAAAGCGAAACAATTAACCCTGCAAAAAGAAAAGAAATTCACCTTAAAGAAGGCTTATTCCGGCTAAATAAAACTGTTATGGGGTTTTATTTTGATGAACTTAAAAAGTCAAGCAATGGGGTTAAAGCAAGAAATTATCTTAAACAAAGAGGGATTTCTGATGATATTATTCAGCAATTCAAATTGGGTTTCTCTCTTGATGCCTGGGAATCAATTGTTCAGGTTATTCGAAAACAAAAAGTGGATAGAAATATAGCCGTTCAAAGCGGTTTGATTTTAGAAAGAAAACAAGAAAAAGGGTACTATGACAGATTTAGAAATCGGATCATGTTTCCCATTTTTGATGTGAATATGCAGGTAGCAGGTTTCGGTGGGAGAGTAATGGATGATGCCATGCCAAAATATATGAATTCTCCTGAAACACCGATATATAATAAAAGCCGAATCCTGTATGGGCTTCACGAGGCAAAACAGTATTGCAGGCAAAAAGGGTTTGTCTATATCGTTGAGGGCTATTTTGATTTTTTATCCCTGTATCAACATGGTATTAAAAATACGGTAGCGACTCTTGGTACAGCATTAACATCAGATCATGTGCGGATTCTTAAAGGGTATGCGCCTAAAATGGTGTTGGTATTTGACTCTGATGCAGCGGGAATAAGTGCAGCTAAAAGAAGTATAAAGATCTTTATGAAAGAGGGCGTTGATACAAGAGTGCTTGTTCTTCCGGGAGATAATGACCCAGATTCTTATGTGACAAAACATGGACAAGACGCATTTAATACCTGTGCATCAAAAGCTAAAACAGTTATGCAATTCCTTTTACAAGTGTCCATTGAGACGCATGGTCTCTCTGTTGAAGGCCGGATTAGAATTTTAAATGATATGAAACAGCATTTGATTTTAATTCAGGATACAGCATTAAGATCATTGTATGTTAAAGAGCTTGCAGAAACATTAAATATAGATGAAAAAGCGGTTTTGGAAAAAGTCAGAGATCAGTACTTAAATCGTTCTGATAAAAGATTGTCTTTAATGGATGAGAACATAAATGAAGACATGCTGGAATCTGACCGAAGAGAAGAACAAATGGTTTCAATGATGTTAAATCGTCCTGAAACCATAGAAAAAATTAAGGACTCAGATGTTTTAAAATATTTTTATTCTGAAAAATTAAAGCAATTGGCAAAGAAAATTATAAGTATGGATCCCAAAAAAGAAGCCTTCATTACAAATGTTATGGCGAATATGAAAAATAATGAGGACCAGGAACTTATCGCTTCTTATGCCATGAAAGATTTTGATTCAGAACAAGATGTTCATCAAACAGCGCGGTCATTAATAAATAGAATTATTAGAGTAAGAAAAAAGCAGGAAAACACTTTAACAAATAAAATTATAAGTGCGGAAAAGGGCAGTGATTCTGAAGTGATGGAGCTTTTAAAGCAAAAGCAGGCGGAAATTCAGCAATTGCACAGTCGGTTATAACTTTAAGCCTTTGGGAGGCATTTTATGGCAGGTAAGACAAATAAGTCTGGAGAGAATGTAGTGATAAGTAAAAAAGAATTAAAGAAGCTGATTAAAAAAGGGAAAAAGTCCGGTTCTCTCTCTTTTGCCGAAATTAACGATGCAATATCCAATGATTTAAAATCATTGGAGCAAATAGAAGATATTGTTTCAGAGCTAAAAGAATTAGGAATTAAACTTATAGACAAAGAAAAAGAAAAGATTAAAAAGGCTAAAAAGAAAAGCAAAGCAGCATCTAAAAAAGCAACAAAAGCAGGATCGAAGAAGACAACAAAAGCAGCAGATAAGAAGACTTCCAAAAAAGAAGATGAAAGTAACAAGAAAAAATTAGCTAAAGACCTTTTTTCGCCCAAAAAAAATAAAGCCGATGTGGAATTTGGTGCAGTTACCGACCCTGTAAAAATGTATCTCAAAGAAATGGGGATGGTTACCTTACTGAGTCGGGAGGGCGAAATAGAAATTGCTAAAAAAATTGAAAAAGGGGAGCGTGATATCCTCCGAGCGATGCTGGATTGCCCGCTCTCTTTGCTCACGATATTTATGTATGGTGAGAAGATGGAAAAAAAATCAATGCGCCCTAAGCATGTTCTAAGAGATGTGGATGAAGGGGATGGCGTTATTGATGAAGTTTCCAAGCAAGAGAAATTTTTAAATTCTTTAAAAATTATCTCTCAGCTTCACGAGGAAAATCAAGGGAAAAGAGATCTCCTGTATGATGAGAGATCAATATCTAAAAAATATGAGACGCTTTCTAAAGATATTTTTAATAATACGGAAACCATTTTTGAGGAATTGAAAAGATGGCGATTCGAATCCAATGTTATCGATAATATAGAAAAGAGTATTAGAAGTACAATTACTTGGTTTGATACGGTTGATGATCTTTTAGAAAGATGTGCCAAAATATTTAAAACTAAACCTCAAACCATGCTTGACCAGTTGTCTAATAAGAAAACATTTGTAAACTGGGCCACATCAAATTCTGATATCACTAAAGACCGTGCACAGATTTTATACCAGGATATTTGTTCAATTTTATCTCAGGTAGCTTTAAGGAAAAATGAGATTAAAGGGGATTCAAGTTTTTTACGTCAAATTATAAAACTTGTTGATAAAGGTCGGAAAAATGCAGATTTTTCAAAAAGAGAATTGGTTAGAGCAAATCTTAGACTGGTTGTCAGTATTGCAAAAAAATACACGAATAGAGGGTTGCAATTCCTTGATTTAATCCAGGAAGGTAATATCGGCTTAATGAAAGCGGTTGATAAATTTGAATATCGAAGAGGATATAAATTTTCAACGTATGCAACCTGGTGGATCAGACAGGCTATCACACGAGCAATAGCAGATCAGGCTAGAACAATCAGAATACCCGTTCATATGATTGAAACAATCAACAAACTTATACGGACATCAAGATACCTTGTGCAGGAAATGGGCAAAGAACCATCTCCAGAAGAGATTGCAGATAAAATGGAAATCCCGATTGAAAAAGTTCGCCGTGTATTAAAAATTGCAAAAGAGCCCATTTCTCTTGAAACACCTATTGGAGAAGAAGAAGATAGCCATCTTGGTGATTTTATAGAAGATAAAAAGTTTTCTATTCCTTCAGATGCGGCCATTGATTTTAGCCTGGCGGAACAAACCCGGAAGATTCTTGCTACTTTAACGCCTCGTGAAGAAAAAGTACTTCGAATGCGGTTTGGTATTGGTGAGAAATCAGACCATACATTAGAGGAAGTGGGTAAAGATTTTACAGTAACAAGGGAACGGATTCGTCAAATTGAAGCCAAAGCATTAAGAAAGTTGAGACACCCGACAAGAAGCAAGAAACTCAAGACATTTATTGAGAATTAAATCTTGACACAAAAATTGTATTTATATATATATTGCAAGTTTGCGAAAGGGCCCATAGCTCAGTTTGGCAGAGCCACCGGCTCATAACCGGTCGGTCCCTGGTTCGAATCCAGGTGGGCCCACCAAAAAAATGATTGTAAGGACACCCTATGATTGGAATAAAGAAAGGATGCTCGATTCACATATGAATGTGCCTGAGGAATATCATTTGGGATAAAAAAAGTTAAAGCGTGGGTGTTTACCACGCTTTTTTTATTTGATGGATGTATGAACATGTTGACAACAAAAGATATTTTAGAATTGCTCAATATAATCGCACCTTTCGATATTGCAGAAGAATGGGATAACTCAGGGTTTCAAGTGGGAGATTTGAATCGTGAAGTAAAAAAAATTATTGTTGGGCTTGATGTTACAATGTCATTGATGAAAGAAGCAAAACAAGGCAAGTTTGATCTTGTATTAACCCACCATCCTTTGATGATGAAGTTTGAAAATTCTATTGATTTTAACAAAATGCCAGGTTCTGCCATCGAAATTGCAGCACAAAATAAAATAGGTATTATATCAGTCCATACAAATCTTGATAAAGCCAATGATGGCTTGAATGATTATTTTGCTGCTAAAATTGGTGTCCAGGATACACGTGCTTTTATAAAGGAAGATCATTCTTCAATGCCTTCAGAAGAAGCCATTGGCATGGGGAGAATTGGATATCTGAAATGTGAAACTAAACTTAAGCAACTGGGTGTTAAAATTAAAGAAAAATTTGGTTTAAATTATTTAAGAGTAACGGGTGATATGCAGTTGCCGGTGAAAAAAATTGCGATCTGTACAGGCAGTGGTGGCTCACTTACAGATCGATTTTTAAAATCCGGGGCCGATGTTTATATCACCGGTGATATAAAATATCATGAAGCACGACGTGTGGAAGAATATAAAAAAGGACTTATAGATGTAGGACATTTTGGTTCTGAACATATTGCTGTTGATTTGTTAGCTGATAAATTAAGTCAGGCGATTCAAAAAGCCGGACAAAATATACAAATTATACAATTCAAAAAAGAAAAAGATCCATTTACTATAGTTTAAGGATGGTATTATGAAAGAAATTTCCAAACAGGGTATAGAAACACTGGTAAAACTTCAGGAAGCTGAAAGCGAGATTGTTAGGCTGAAAACTGTTCTGGGAAAAGTTGAAAAAGAAAAAATAAAATTAAGTGCAAAATTGAAACAATTCGGAAATGCTCTAGAAGATAAAAAAGAAAATCTTTTAAGTTCCGAAGCGGCTTGTCGAGATATAGAAAGAGAAATTCAAATTGTGGATGACCGGATTATCAAAAGCAATGAAAAATTAAGGATGGTAAAGACCAACAAGGAATATCAACTTCTATTAAGGGAAGTGGATGATAATAAAAAACGTAAAGATGCTTTGGAAACCGAATTGTTAGAGTATCTTGATGAGAAAGAAAAAACTCAAAGTCTTGTCCAGGAAAGCCAAGAGGAATACAACCTTCTGAAAGATCAAATAGAAGCAGAACAAAAAGAGATTGAAAAAAAATCTACAGATGACAGAGAACTTCTTGACGAATATCTTGGGCGGCAGAACGACATTGGTAAGAATTTAGATAAATCATTGATGGATCAGTTTGCAAGAATTTCTAAAATGAATAAGGGATTGGCTGTCATAAATGTACAAAACGAGGTGTGTAATGGGTGTTTTATGAACATACCCCCTCAATTATACATTGAAGTGCAACGGGGTGGCTCATTGATTACCTGCCCGCAATGCAGTAGAATCCTTTATTATATAAATACATAAAACGGTCTGACCAGTTAAAACGATCGCTGGGCTTTTTAGCCTGGAGGAAAGTCCGAACACCGAAGGACAGGACGCTCCATAACGTGGAGTCACGGTGACGTGAAGGAAAGTGCAACAGAAAGTATACCGCCTCGCTACTCAGTTGGCTGAATAACTTGGAAATATTCAATAGTTGTTCAACCTGCTGAGTAGCGGGGTAAGGGTGAAACGGTGCGGTAAGAGCGCACCAGTTTTCCAGGTGACTGGAAAAGCTTGGTAAACCCCGTCCGGTCCAAGACCAAATAGGGAAACGATTCAGGGTTGTCCGCCCAAGTTTTCGGGTAGGTCGCATGAGGTGTGGGGCCACG
>JAAEKY010000931.1 GCA_024227235.1 Desulfobacteraceae bacterium
AGATAAAACAACTTGCTGAAACTGAAAAGGAAAAGCATATAAACAAGGAGTTGTGGAAATAGGACTGAATTTTTATGCCTTCTAACTTTGATATCCTAATAATTTCGCCGCTTATGATCTATATCCTGTGTCAGTAGTGTCCGGTTAAGAACCAAATAAATTCAATTGGATATGCCCACTAGTAATTTGGTTTCTGTAATCAGTCTCTGTTAATGCCTGTAAAATGGGCATTTTCTCAAATAGAGATATGCTTAAAATCTGTAAAATAGTGTAAAGAGTAATATCAATTTTCAGCCGCTTTTTCATTATGGCAACCAGAACATAGGTCGATACTGCAATCCAGATTTGCGTTTTAACGGCATTTTCTGATGTTCCATAAAAGCTTTTGATTCGTAAATGCTGTTTGATCCATTTGAAAAATATCTCCACGCGCCACCTATATCGATACAGCTCGGCAATAGTTAATGGCGCAAGTGTAAATTGGTTTGTAAGGAAAATAAATGATCTGCCTTTCTCGGCATCGAAATATTTTATTCGGCGCAACCTTTCCGGATAATCTTTCTTACTGTAAAAGCCGGTCAGGGCAACTGTTTGGTCGAATTTAACACCAGTGGTTTTATCAACCTTATGTGAATATATCCGGCGTAGTCCCGTATTCGTTTTTGAACGGGTTACGAATACGGCCGAATTTTGTTGCAGTTGGTATAGTCGTTTAAAATCCAAATAGGCTCGGTCCATGACATAAATGGCCCCTGGTTCTGGAACGAGATGGTCAAGAACGTTGACGTCATGAACCTTGCCGTCGGTGATCCATATGAAAGTTGGGATGTCACCGCGTAGATCCAATAAAGTGTGTAGCTTTATGGCCGCCTTGGTTTTGCGAAACCGAGCCCATGGGAAAACCGACAAACATAAATCAATTGTTGATGAATCCAACGC
>JAAEKY010000932.1 GCA_024227235.1 Desulfobacteraceae bacterium
AGCTAAAAGAAAAAATTAGAACTGGACGGCCTTTTGGCCCTGATAATTTTTATTCTTACGTTGAAGAACTTACCGGAAACAATCCACGGCCAGGGTTACCCGGCAGGCCCAAGAAAAAACTATAACGTGTCCCCGGAATTTTCGGAATTTTACGCGGAATTTTACGGAATTTTAAGGAACTAAATCAATTCAACGCCTGTATTTAATATTTCATTGGCAAATGGATTTGAAGACTGAAAATCAGATTCCCTGAATGGATGGGGTTCAATTCTGGTATCAAACACCCTTCGAAGTTTCATTAATTTAACCTGCATATCAAAGGTATCATTAAGATTTTTAAAAACGATTGCCAGATCAATATCGCTATCCTCTCTTATCGTACCATTTACATAAGAACCGAAAATATAGACCTTTTTAATATTAGGGTCTCTTTTTTTTATAAAAGCAACATACTCGCGAGCTATTTTCGCAGCTTTGTTTTTATCCATTTTCGAAATTCCTTGATATTATGAATCCATTCGTTTGTAAAAGCATCCGAACACTTTAAATAAAATTCTCTTTTATAATCATCGTATCTTCCCCGGATATTGAAAGTTGAGATGGTATCCAGAATATCTTTTTGACTATCATCAAGAACTAAATCTCCTTTCTCCGCTAAACGAACAAGATCATGAATAAATGGAGGCATATTTGAATTTGTTTTAACATACCATGCTTTCAATAATTTTTCTAAAACCAGGTGCCCGATAAACAAAGACCACGTGTAATCTCCTTTTTCAAACAAATGGGCCATTGCCTGAAAATCATCATCAGAGCTATCAATCCAAAATTGAATATGTTCTTTGGTTTTCATTATTTATAGCATACTGTTTAAAAAGAAAAATGACAAATACATTTTCTTACAGGAGAGAACTCAGAAAAATTTGCAATTTGACCATCGGAAATTCCGAGAAATTCCGGGGACATGATCCCGGAAATTCCGGGGACATGATCCAGTTTTTTCTTGACCAAATTCTTGTATACACGATATTAATATTCTTATGGCACGAATGAAAAGAATTGTTGTTCCAGGATATCCACACCATATTGTTCAAAGAGGCGTTCGGTCCATGGATGTCTTTTTCAAGAAAGAAGACAGGGTTGAATACCTTAACCTTTTAAAAGAGCAAAGCTTAAGGTTTGGTGTAACTTATATTTCA
>JAAEKY010000933.1 GCA_024227235.1 Desulfobacteraceae bacterium
AACGAGAATAATCATCAAGCAAAAGAATGATATAAACCTTGAGTTTGTTGATGTAAAATTCAAGAATATCCATCTGGGATAGCTCAAGCGGCCGGGATGCTTCAAAGCGCTGATTCTCTGCAATGTCGGTCCTTTTCTTTTTTATCTTATAACCATTGGCCTGCATGATCTTCCGGACTGATTTTGTAGAAATTGTAATTCTCTGGCGCCGCAACTGATTTCTGATCTGACCCGGACCAAAGCCAGGGTTGTTTTCCCACTCTTTCAATACAGCCTGTTCTTTTTCCGGACTTATTTGTTTAATCCCACGACCGGGCCTTGATACCTGATATGCAAGGAAGGCATCCTCCCCCAGGGCTTCAAGCTGTTTACGCCACTCGTACACTGTTGTGTAATGAACCCTTGCTATTCTCGCTGCATCTCTTACGGTGGTCTTCTTTGCACTTTTTAGAACAGCAAGCTTCTGTTTCTGTGTAAAATTTCTTTTACCCATAACACTTTCTCCTTTTCGAAATATTGGCGAGAAAGTGTTACCTGATTTTGATAATTTTTGTTTAATTTTTTTCTATCACATACATTTATACTCTTTTATTTCTGAAAATAAATGGAGAATATATCATAAGATGATTTACCG
>JAAEKY010000934.1 GCA_024227235.1 Desulfobacteraceae bacterium
ATTATCTCATTTATTGACTAAAAGATGGCTAATTGTGGGAGGATCAGGCAAAAAACTAAAAAAGAGAGACCCCTCCCTAATCTAATGTTATACTTCTAAATTATGAAAGGACTGACAAGCTAGAATATAAAAAGAAGGATATTCTGGAAATATTAAGATACCTTTCAGAAATGATGGTATCATTGGATCGAATAAGGATCGTCAAACTTCAATATGAATTAATAATGCTGAACCCATTCTTTTTTACCGCTCAAACCTGATTCGTTCATTTATTTATAGAATTTATTTTCTGATAGTGTCCTTATATGGAGAAACGACCAGTCATGTTCTCACAAGAAAAAAGTCCCAATAAATCAGTGAAAAGGTTTGCCAAATCTAATCCAAAAACATCGTACAAGTCTCTCTGTTTTTATACACTTTCGGCTATCTTGGTTTGGTCCCTCCTCATTGCCTTTTCTGGCCTGTGGAGCATTCAAGTAGAACGACGTCAAATGAAAATCTTAGTGGAAAATGAGGCACGTGCTCATTTCAACAAAGATCAGGCATTTCGACTTTGGGCCGCCTCTCATGGAGGAGTCTATGTGCCAATCACCCGGAAGACACAACCTAACC
>JAAEKY010000935.1 GCA_024227235.1 Desulfobacteraceae bacterium
GGGCATGACGAAAACGCCACTTCGATATGTCAACTTTGAAATTAATTATCTCAAAAAGTATTTGTCGTATCGCCTCGCGGTTTTCACCAGCAGGAAGTTCATTCAACCGGAAACGCGATAACAGCAACTCTCGCGAGATTTGCATTGTTGTGTAAAGATGGCGGCGCCCACCGCGGCCATGTGCTTTAGCGGGCGTTGCCGGGTGCTGGATGCATTAACGCTGCGACTTTTCACCGGGCGCTAGCGGGCGTTCCATGCACAAGAGGGTTAATGGTAAGAAACCTAACCTTTTTTCTAAACACAAGAAACATCCCTTTATCTAAAAAAACAAGGGAGGGGGTAGGTTGGGTACTCGACTACCAAACCACGAATTTGTGCTAATTTTGATGTTTTATGTCTTAGATTGATTCATTAAACATCTTTATTTACTTTCCTTTCTTACAATTTAAGATAAAAAACAAAATTTATATTTTTCTAAAACTCTTAATCAAATAACCTAATCTTCAATGCCTGAATGTATGTATCTAGCAACATAGCATAGTGCATTCATATTCAAGAGTCATGCTAAACAAATCAGTTATATTTTTCCTAGGATCTCAGACAAGTTTGTATTTTAAAAGTTTTTTTGTAAAGCAGATCAAAAATGATATTTTTAAATCCTACTTTTCCTTTGAATCAAATCATTTACCAAAAATATATTTTTCAAATCATCAATAAGAACACATCTCTGTATTGATTATTTAAAGCGAACCTTTTAACCATATCGGACGGCTTTTGTTATTTATTTAGGCATGGTAAGATTTTCTTATTTATTTCAAACGGTGTAATTCCTTGTTTTTCTCTTAGCGCACAAATAACAACCCCTCCCCTTATTCTTTATTTCTTTCGTTTTTTTTATATAAGGAAGGTTATTTTCTATAATCCTGCGGAGCCATATCCAAACCCCTTTTCTTAACCTTCGGGGCAAAAGTAACCTCAACTTAACCTAACATATTTCTAGCCCATGAGGGGGGCTATAATCCTCCAGAACCCTGTATATACCCCTTTCCTAACCCGATGGGGTAACCTTAACCTAAACTTAACCTAAACTAACCTAAAATAAGCATGA
>JAAEKY010000936.1 GCA_024227235.1 Desulfobacteraceae bacterium
AAAGGAAAGAATATGCCAACAAAAAGCGGGAAATACTGGGTTACTTGGGCAAATACCCCTGCCAACAAAGCTCTGAACAGTAAGAGAGTCGATGATTTGGCGATTCCATTTAAAACTAATGTTAAAGCATTTATCAAAGCCCTGACCGATGCAGGTGCAAAAATTGTTATCAAATCTACAAAAAGAAGTAAAAAAAGGGCTTATCTTTTTCACTGGGCATGGAAAATCTCTCTTGGAAAATGTAAACCATCTGATCCAGAAAAAAATGCCGGTGTTGATATACAATGGGATCATGGTGATGATAAAAAGAGCAAGGCTGCTGCAACTGAAATGCGAACAGGTTTTGGATTACAAATCCCTCCAGAGAGCACAGTCGCACCATCTTTAACAACTAATCATATCCCTGGTAAAGCTATTGACATGGTAATAACGTGGGCAGATACAATTAAGATTAAGAAAAAAAATGGAGAGAAAGTATCGGTTGTTTTTATGGCAAATGTTAATGG
>JAAEKY010000937.1 GCA_024227235.1 Desulfobacteraceae bacterium
AGATACCAAGAATTTTTAATTTTTAAGAGTCTGGACAAGTATTCTTAATTATAAATTAACTTATTGAAATTATATGTTTTTTCGCGATCCCATAATAGCATCATATTTTTAATATTGTCTGAACCTTAAAAAAAAATGTAATAAATGTAACTTTTTTGTCTGCTGCCTCGTCATTAAGATAAGATTATAACCTGGCAACATTGCAACATCTGTTGCCAAATCCAAAAGGAGGAGCTATGCCGTTAAATGATGCTCGCAAATTTGTTGAAAAATTAAGAGGCGACCACAATTTTAGAGAAAATGCGTTGAATACTACCGGGCCAGAAGAATTATCTTCATTCCTTCAGTCAAAGACTTTGTGTTTCGACCAAAGAGAACTCGTAGGTGCTATGGCTGAATGTATGACCCAGTTGGAGCAGGAAATGGAACGTTGATTTAACCTTTGTTGAGACGAGGCTGGACACCCCAGCTTCGTCGAGGTAATTATTTATAACGAGCCTCCTTTTTTCTAAATCAATAGGGGACTAAAAACTAAAAAATGGAGTGCAAATTCGACTTTTTCTATGAAGAAAGAAATATCTTTGTCTGTCTGCCAAAGTAAAAGCAACCTTTTTTAAATTGTGTAACCTTTTTCAGTTTGTTTACGTCTATATAGAATAAACAAATAATATGGAGATACATTTCTATGCTGCTTTCCGGATATACCAAAGAAATTTTCAGATCAAAGTGCATGCCAGGTGCTCAATCGTTTCATTGTTATGCATATTTGAATGAAGATATCGACAAAGTTATACCCTATCTTAACACTGTTCTAGGGGGAACAACTTTCACTAAAGAGCCTCCCAGTGTGACATTTAAGGTGCACGGTAAACTGATCGGTGTTCAGGCTAAAAAAATTGCGATTAATGCACTTAAAGACGAAGATGAAGCAGATAAAATTCTGACTTGGCTTCAAAATGAAATCAACACGACATGGGAGGATCATGAAAATATTGAACCTTGTTTTGATAGCGCTCAAAGACCTGTTCTGATTGAAATTCTAAAACTTTTACCGAAAAGTAATTGTAAAGAGTGTGGTGAACCAACATGCATGGTTTTTGCAGTAAAGACAATGGAAGGCGTAAAAGATGAAAAGGATTGTCCAGGTTTAACGGTAGAGGGGAAAAATCAATTGCAACAATATTTATCACAATTCAGTTTTGAATAAATTTTGTACTGGCTGAGATTCTTTGTCCAACTCAAACCGGTTACACAACATCATAAAGGGAGTGCATATGGATCATTGTATCATTGATTTTTGAGAATACCCAGTGAAGCGCTGTTGATATTCTTTAGGTCTTAAGCCGGTTAGCCTGATGAATATTTTTCTGAAAAATGAAATGTCTTCATATCCGACCTGATACGTAATTTCATTAAAGGTCTGAATGCCTTCCTCTAATAGATGCTTGGCGTATTCTACACGTAATTTTTGTAAATATCCCAGAGGAGTGACCCCTACAGCATTTTTAAACCGGCGCTCTAAGGAACGGCGGCTCATTCGAAACTTTTGTGCCAACCAATCGTAATTGATAGCCTCTGTTTGATGTTCCTCAATCCACTCCTGTGCTTTAATAATTAGAGTGTCACCATGGTCTTTAGGAACAAAAAAGCAGTCATACGGCGTCTGCTTTTCTCTTCCTAAATCCAAAACCATGGTTTTTGCGGACTCAACAGCAGCTTTTCGACCACAGAATTTTTCCACTATATAAAGGGAAAGATCCATTCCGGCACTCACTCCTGCGGAACAGTATAGCCGGCCGTGATCTAAATACATCTGATCCTGTTCCAATGCCACATGGGGATATCTTTTGCGAAAAACCTCTGTAAACCCCCAGTGGAGGGTGGCAGATTTACCATCCAAAAGCCCTGTTTCAGCCAGTAAAAAAACACCGGTACAGATACTGGCAATATGTGCTCCCTGGTCATATTGGTGCCGTAACCAGGTAACCAGTTCAGGATTTTTTTCAAGAATTTTTTCTATATATGTGGCAGATGCAATGATAATCAAATCGGTTTGTTCTATCTGGTTAATACTGCAATGGGGTTGAATCTGGATATTATTTACTGATTGGATGGGTTGCCCGTCTGCCGAAGCAATGGTGACCTCAAAAAAAGGGGTCTGTGGGGATCTACTCACACGGTTCCATAAGCGTCCAGCCTGGTTTAGAATGTCCATGGGTCCAAAAATAGTCGTTGCCATGGTGTTGTACAGTCCGAGAATGGTTACTTTTTTCATAGTTCTTCCAAAAAATATGATTGATTGGCATTATCGCCATTCACTTTGTCGTTTATGCCACTTTTATTTTTAAAATGCAATGGCTATTATCAATTATTGATTTTAATCTTAGAAGGAGAAAATGAATGATTGATGAAAAAATTAAAGAATCTATAGGTCCTTGTGGACTATGTTGCGAAACCTGCTTTGCACATGTTGATGGCGACATAAGAAAATATAGCATAAAACTAAAAGAAAAATTGGGTAATTTTAACATCAACGCCAAACGATTTGAAACGCTGATGGATGACCCCATTTTTAAAAAGTATGCTGAATTCAAAGAGATGCTTGATTATTTTGCATCGGAAAATTGTAAGGGTTGCCGCAACGAGCAATGTAAACTGTTTAAGGACTGCGGAGTACGCGGGTGTCATCAGGAAAAGCAGATTGATTTTTGCTATCAATGTGATCAATTCCCTTGTGATAAAACAAACTTTGATCCAGGGCTTTATAAGGGATGGGTGATCATCAACGAAATAATCCAAAAAAAGGGCATAGAGGAATATTACGAAAAGGCCAGAACTCGTCCACGGTATGCATAGCATAGCCATATTTAAAAAACTAATACAAACCTTTTAAAACGGTTTCAAATTCAGAGTGGAAGCAATTCCACTCTTTTCTTACAAAACTTGCAACCTGATAAGAATATAATTGTTCAGAGTAGTAGTTTTAAGGAGATGTTTTATGAAAAACAACGTCATTAATAACTATTGTTTAGAAGATAAATCCACAAGAGATCAAATGTGGTACCGCTATCCACGTTTACGTGAGGAATTGGATAGCCTCGAAGAACTTAATTATTGTTCAGTTTTAAAACAAGATACTTGCCAAATATATTCTCGATTAAAAGAACTGAAACCTATTAAAAAGAAGAAAAAATACTTTGATGATCTGATTGATGGAGACTCCCTTGGTTGTATGCCGGTAACACTAACAAAAAATGACATTTTGTCTTTTGCTAAAGCCTTTGATCCGCAACCCTTTCACATAGATGAGAGCTTAGCAAAAAAATCGATTTTTAAAGGATTGATCGCTTCATCATTACACACTTTATCCGCCTGCACACGCGTTGTATCTGAAGCACTCTGCAATGTAGCTATTATAAGCGGAGTTGGTATGGATGAAGTCAAAATGTATAACCCGGTTCGCCCGGATGATATTCTAAAAGTGGAAGCCTGGTGGACAAATTTGAAAAGATCAAATTCCAGGTTAAATAGTGGTTTTGCTACACTGAAATGTAAAGTAATCAATCAGAAGGATAAGCCTGTAATAAACTATGGATATCAATTATTAATATCCTCTGAAAATAACAATTGTCAGTGATAAATTGATTAAGAATTTTATTTATTTCCTGGAGCATTTCAAATCATGAAAAAGACTATTGGCAATGAAAACTGTAGGGATTTATTTTTAAACCGGATTAAAAATTTCCAGGCGATGCTGGCAGATAATGATTTTGGCGGAGCCATCTTAACTTATTCAAGAGACATTCTTTATTTCACCGGTACAGCTCAACCATCATATCTGGTAATAACACCTGATGAGTACCAGCTTTTCGTGAAAAGCGGGTTGAAATTTGCTATACAAGAGGTCTTTATAAACTCCTCAAAAATTATTGAGGAACGACAATTAGACAAGGTTTACCAACAATTTTACTCTAATTTTTTCAATAATAAAATCGGTATTCAACTGGATGTTCTTACGGCTCAAGAGTATTTACAATTCAAAAAGATTTTTAAGGAAATGGGGTTTTTCAATATATCCCCCATGACATTGTCCTTAAGATCGGTAAAGGATAAATATGAGATTGAGCAAATAAAAAAGGCATGTAGGTGTGCACAAAAAGGATATGAAGCTGCCTGCAGAATATTAAAACCTGGAATCACCGAGCTTGAATTATCAGCCGCAGTTGAATATGCTCATCGGCTGGCAGGCCATGAAGGGGATTTTTTCTTTCGGAAAAATGATTTTTTTATGAGCATGGG
>JAAEKY010000938.1 GCA_024227235.1 Desulfobacteraceae bacterium
TTATCAATAGTTGCAATAGCTGAATAGCTTAATGCGATGGGTAGAGTATGATGGCGACGGATAGCAAAGGTGCCTCCAGATGCTAATGCTGGAACATCATACTTTGGAGCACTTGCTTCACCACCGAGTTTTATTTCAAGCTTACATGCTTCTGAACTAGCCGGACCCTGATTTATAACCCTTACAGTAAATGCAATTTCATCAGTAACATTTGGGTGTTCAGGAGATTTTGTAAAGCTGTTTATAATCAAATCTGGTTTAAGAGCTGCTCGAACCATTGGCTTAACAGTTTTTATTATACATCTGGGACGCAATTGCACTCTTCCTGAAGAATTATTAGTTTCGTTTGATTCAGGAATCAGTTTCCCAGGATCTACATCAACTTTAACATATGTTGTTTTTGATATTTTAATATTAGTAATATAAGTAACTTGACCTCCGGCATTTTTTAAAAGCCCTTTTCTATCAAGTTGTCTAAAAGGAATATTATAATTTTTCGAAGGCTTGCCTGTTACTCTTACTTTAACAGATCCTTTATTAAAAAGTTGAGTGACAAGCTTACCTTTACTATAATTTTTAATGGTTAATTTAACCATGCAATTTTTACTAAGTTCAACGTTTGAAACCGTCAGATCAGGTTTGATTGATTTCAATACGGCCTTAGGTATTTGCTTAGCCTTAATTACAGGGGCTCGTTTTGCAGGGCTGAATTTTTTAAGAGGGGAATCTGCATGGACAATGCCAGCAATCATGAATAATAGACATAATAATAAACTGATCGCTATTTTTGATTTAACCAGACTAAATATAACAGGCTTCATGATTTTCCCTTTTAAGGCGATGGTTGTTTTTAAGTTTCTCAATACTCTATTAGTATCGTAAAATCAGGTCAAGGTTCAAAAAAAATAAATTTTAAATATAGTTAATCAATCTGTATGCTTCATCGTGATAAACAGAAAGAATCCGATCTGTGTATTGTAGACGCAGGATTTAGTTTCTTATAATAAAAAAAATATCGACTTTGAATATTATTGTTTGAATATTATTACTGTACAATTGTACATCCGGCGTTTAGAATAATAACCACAAACAAAGAAACAAGATGAATTGGTAAAAAAATACCAAATACTTTGTTTAAGCATGGGACATTTGAGCTTCTTGTCAAAGGTTACCTGAAAAGGATACACATATGTTTTAGGGCAGTAAAAAGTTTAAAATAGTGCCTGTAATCAGCATTTTACTTGTTCGGGTTTATTAATTACAAGTATTGCTAACCAGTAAAGAGCATTAAATAGTTTTATGGAATTTAAATAAACATATAAGGATGCCGACTTTATGGATAAAAAAAGCTTAGAGGACCAAGATATTGAAAAACGCTTATCTGCACGAAAAAAATTGCATACAATAGTAAAAGTCGTTAATAAAGATACCGAATTCAGGGAAGAAACTGTAAATTACAGTCTTACCGGTCTTTTCGTTAAGTGCAATTTACCGGATCAATACGAGCTTAACAATAAAGTTGACGTCTCTTTTGTTGATGAAAATGGTATCGCGCAAAACCACACTGGAAAGATTGTCAGAAAAAGTGAAAAAGGCATTGCTGTCCATTATTTAAAAAGGGCCAATTATATATAATTCTTCTTTGCTATATTGTTACATCTAAATCGCCTGATCTGGATTCCAGATATTCTAAAAGTTGCGCCAGCAATGTCTCATCATCTAACTGATATGTGGAATCTTCACCATTTTGAGCTTCATATGCTGAGATAACCTGCTGTGGCGGTGGAGGGGGGGCAAATCCTGCCTCATCAAGAACCGATCGAAGTTCAGAACCATTCAACTTGCCGTCTCCATCTGTATCAAAATCAAGGAAACTGCTGGCTAATACACTTCCGGTTACTTTTAATATGCCTTCATTCAAGGTATTGTATTCAGACTCAGATATTGATCCATCAGAATCTGAATCCACTGTATCAAAGACCCCAAGTGGATCTACTGAAGAATTGCCAGCACCCGTCGGTGGCGGTGGAGGCGGCTGCCCGCCTATCCCTCCAGCTCCTTGTTGTCCTTGTGAACCTGTTGCACTCTGTTGATAGCTAAACGAAATCATATTGATAAGATTGCTTGTGCTTGAGATATTTGAAACCATGACCTGTCTCCTTTCATTTTTAATGGGAACTGTAATTATTTAAAAGTCTCCTATCCTGATTAATTGTATAATACCTACCAATTGTGGAGATCTTGTGATGAAAGTGTGTAGAAAAAATGAGGTGTTGTTATAAAATTTTCAAAAAAATGTTATAAGCATAACTAAAAAACATACAACCATTGATTTAATTATAAAGATTTAAAGAAATTTAAGGAGATAAAATGTATACAAATCTTTTCAGTCCAATAAAAATAAACAATTTAGAAATTAAAAACCGAATCGCTTATCCGTCTCTTGGGCTGTTATTTTCCTATGATACAAAACTGAATGATAAATATTATAATTATTTTAATGAAATTGCCAAAGGTGGGGCAGGTATCGTAACCATCGGCCCTGTCGGTATCGATTTTATAGGATCTGGGTTTGTGCCCTTGTCACTTGCAAAAGATGAGGCCATTGATTCGTTTATCAAAGCAACAGATATGATTAAATCCCACGGTGCAAGACCCTGGGCACAATTATTTCATGGCGGTGCGTATACCAATCCGTTCCTTATTAATAATGAAACACCCATAGCCCCTTCTGCTGTTTTTTCTAAATACTCAAAAATTGAGCCAAAAGAAATGAGTATTGATGATATTCAAACTGTTCAACAGGCTTTTGTAAAAACTGCAGAGCGAGCAAAAAAAGCTGGATTTGAAGGCATAGAAATTATCGGTTCGGCAGGTTACTTGATTACCCAGTTTTTATCACCTCTCACAAATAAAAGAAAAGATGACTATGGCGGTAATTTTGAAAACCGAACCCGATTCCCAAGACAGATTATTGAAAAAATGCGGGATAAACTTGGCGCCTCATTTCCAATCGGGGTGAGAATGGCAGGAAATGATTTTGTCCCCGGAAGCATAGAAGACACACAAACACCTGAGATTGCAAAAATTTATGAAAAAGCCGGAGCAGATGTTATCAATGTAACAGGTGGCTGGCATGAGTCAAAAATTCCTCAGCTTCCCATGGAATTACCCCGATCTGGATTTTCCTATCTGGCCATGAATATCAAACAGGCTGTTTCTATTCCTGTCATGGCTTCCAACAGAATTAGTACACCCGATCATGCTGAAAAGATTATCAGGGATGGTCAGGCAGACATGGTTAACCTTGGACGGGTATTAATAGCTGATCCATTCTGGCCACAAAAAGCAAAATCAGGAAAACCTGAAGAAATCAGGCCTTGTGTGGCGTGCTCTCAAGGTTGTACTGATGAGATATTTTCCGGCCGGCCTGTGTCCTGTATTGGAAATGTCCGGGCAGGTTATGAACAAGAAAGGCAAATTACAAAATGTAAAGCGCCAAAAAATATCATGGTTGTCGGTGCGGGTGTTGCAGGCCTTGAAGCAGCCATTACAGCTAAAAAAGCCGGGCATACTGTTGAAATATATGAAAAAGCCGATGATATCGGTGGACAAATCTGGATTGCAGCCGCTCCCCCTCATAAGCAGGAACTCTTAGAATATGTCCGGTATTACAGGGCTATGCTCAAAAAGTATGAAATTCTGGTTCACTTAAATACAAAAGTTGACCTTGATTTGATCAAAAAAACAAACCCGGATCATATCATCATAGCCCAGGGTGCCAAACCCCTTATTCCCCCAATTGAGGGAGCAGATAACCCTAGTATCTTATCCTCTTGGGATGTTTTAAAAAATAGTCCTTTCCTGGGTAAAAACGTTGCCGTGATCGGCGGCGGCGCTGTGGGCCTTGAAACAGCATTTTTTATCGCTCAAAAAGGAACGCTTACGCCTGAAATGCTTCATTTTTTGGTAACCTATGATGCTCTGGAACTTGAACGTTTGAAGCATTATATGTTTAATGGCACTTCAAAAGTAACCGTATTTGAAATGCTGCCAAAAGCCGGTCAGGATGTAGGGAAATCAACCAAATGGATTTTAATGAACAATCTAAAAAGATATGGGGTTCAAATTAAAACCAATTCAAAAGTACTTTCCATTAAAGACGGACATGTTGAATTTGAAAATGGAGATCAAACGTTTCAGGAACAATTTGACTCTGTAATTATGGCGGGTGGTTCTTTACCGGTTCAGGATCTTGAAAAACAAATGGAAAATCAGGATATTTCTTTTTCCACTATTGGCGACTGTGTTAAGCCAGGCAAATTAAATGATGCCATTTTAGGAGGGTTTTCAGAAGCGATCAAGCTTTAGCTCAGAATGGCTTGGGCTATTGAGGAAGCAGATTTTGAGTTCCATCAAATTAACAGGCATTCGGTAGCTTTCGGTCAGACACTATTTAGTTGAATAAAAAATATTTGTTTTGTTCAAAAACAATATTTTTTCATATTCTCCTACTATGAAATTTATTTCATACGCTTTTATTTGGAGTTTATTCATTGAATTCAGGATATTACCCAATAATATCAGGGAAAACCATTAGGAAAAAATTTACCATATTTAATACATTTTGTACTGAGAAAAAAATTACTCAAAAAAACTGTAAATATTGCTGTTGTTGCCACTCGGCGGTCATTTAAGACGGCATGTTTTTTGCATATGTTGTCTTTGATTTATTGTAAAAATACACTATTATAGCATACAAGAAAGGAATGATGATTAAAAAGAGAATATTAATTATTACACTCATTCGTTTGCTATTAGCGAAAAACAGAGAATTGAAAATGATAAAAAAAATGCATTTTGAAAAAGGAGTTCAAAAATGAACAATATCAGAAACTGTACTGTTTTTATAGCTATTATGTATCTAATTCCTAAGTTTGGTCGTGCGATCTGTGCAATAGTGTTATGTGGATTCATGGTCTCAACCGCATCAGCAGCCATTGTTAGTTTTTCAACAACTGAAGGCTATAGTGCCGGTGATCTGGCTGGCCAGCCGTCGATAGGCGGCAGCGTGTGGGAGGTGACTACCAACTCCACCTCCAACTTTTTTGATGTTTACCAGGGTGTTGGTGTTGGTAGTACTGGTGTTCACACGGAAAGTTTGAAGGTAGAATTGAGCAATCGTGCCAATCCACCTGTATACGATTATGCAACCAAGCGTATGGTTCCGATTACGGGCCAATTTACCGCCGGCTTCAGCGTATATTATAGCCATTATACCGACGATGTGGGTGATGAAACCAGTATCTCCTTAGGGCAGCAAAAAGATTCGGGTTGGGGAGTTTATCTCGGCATGAACAAAACCGGAAGTAACTCAATGGCCTATCACGACGGTTCTGGATGGACTCAGATTACAACTGGCCTTGCAGATCTAAAGTGGTATGATGTGGAAATCAGCGGTGATGTGTCAACGGGTCTTTTCGATATCAGCATTTACCGTGAGGAAGATACTCACCTGATCGGGAGTGCAATCGGTCTTTCGTTTCGTGACAGCCCTACAGAGCTTGCCTACATGATGCTGACAAATGAGGGTTCAACTTTTGATGGCGGTGCCTATGCTCACTACTACGATGACTTGTATTTGAATGCTGTCCCCATCCCAGGTGCCCTTTTATTACTTGGAAGTGGTCTGCTTGGCCTTGTAGGTTTAAAAAGAAGGAAGTAGCAAGTTGTAAAACAATTCAGGAGGGGATATTTTTAAGCCCGATGCGGGTTTTGGTAATGATACCAACATACTTTTTATCGAGAATATGGTTGCTTATCTTGGAGGTGAGGCATGCCCTGTGCCTGTACCATCCACAATTTCTCTTTTTGGTACCAGTCTACACTGGGTCTTGCAGGGGTTAACAGAAAAAAACAGCAATAAATTATAATCAAACCACAAGGCAGAGCCGTTCATTTGCTACTGCCTTTTTTATTTTTTCATTCCATTTTTTAATAGATAAAAAATTTTGTTTAACCTATTGATGAACCAGATTTTGAGTTTCATCAAATTCAGAATCCAATAGAGTTTGGGTGGTCTCTTTTCTGAGCAACTCAATGTCGTCAATCCGGATTTGTACCAATTGACCATTCTTATCCCAGTTAATCATTGATTTTTGTTTTTTTTTGGAACCATGTTGGACAAAGTTCTCCTGTAATTTGATATGGAGAATTGCAAGTCATTATGGCTGTGACTTTTGGCAGGTTATGATAAAATGAACTCAATAATTACCCGAAGCCGTATTTTATGACTTGATCTATGATGAATTTTGCCACTTCCTTTGCTGTGTACCCCCGTCTATCGAATGGATCAAAGACAAACCCTTGAGAACTTATAACAAGTCGGGAAAGATGACTTTCTTTTGATAGCTCTTCCATGGTCCCTCCTATTTTTACAATGCCAGTTTAATCTGTAAAAAGTTTACCAGAAGAATATGGAGATATTATGAAGACAATGTGTGAAACTTAAGGGAAAATTGAAATAATTAGAAATATGGGTTACCTTATCTTCATACATAAACCCGATAGTTTAAATAATTTATTCAAAGGTTTTATTCGGATGCGTTTTTCCATTATAACAAAGTTCTTTTTATCTTTTCTGATTACCGGAATTCTATTGGTGGGTATAATGATAACCACTATCCAGTTTTTGGCCTTTCAAAATTTCAGCGATTATGTTGATCAAATGGAATTAAATAAATTATCAACTCTTATTACACTTCTGGGTGAAGCGTATGAGCAAAACCAATCCTGGGATTTTATCCGGCATAAACATCCGGAATGGACCCGGATTTTAACTTCTACAGGTCTTATTGAAAGAAGGGAGCCCGGCCCTGAGCATCAACTGGGAGAATGGGCTGGGCCTCCTCCAAGGGAGCCACCTCCCCATCGAGGGTATGACCAAGCGTATGACCAAGGGCCTTTCCAAAGGCCACCACCCGGCCCTCAGCATGGCCCACCACCTGGCGACCCACGACCGAATTCACCAGGAAGACCGGTTTCAGGAATGTTTGAAACGGGTCCCCGGTTAAGTCTTTTTGATACAGATTACAATGTGGTTATGGGAAGAGCACCTTCCAAAAAAGATCATGTTTTCAGGTCTGTGTATTCACAAGACATTCTTGTGGGGTATATAGGATTGAATAAGTTGAAAGATCTTTCAAATCCTTTGGATGTTTATTTTTTAGAACAACAAAAAAAGGTGTTTTATTTAGCCGGTGCACTTTTTTTGCTGTCGTCTGTCCTGGTTTCTTTTTTACTTGCGCGTCATCTTTTATCACCGATTCGCAAGCTGTCATCTGCCACACGGTCATTGGCAAAAAGACGGTTTAATACAAAATTAGAAGTAAATACCACAGATGAACTGGGGGATTTAGCCCAAGATTTTAATACTATGATTTCAAAACTTGGCGAATATGAGCTCAGGCAAAAACAATGGCTTTCCGATATTTCCCATGAACTAAGGACGCCACTTGCCATTCTGATAGGTGAAATAGATGCTGTTCAGGATGGAATACGGAGACCTGATCCCGTTGCTATCAAATCATTGCAAGCAGAAGCCTTTCATATAAAACGATTGATTGATGATTTGCACACACTTTCGGTTGCTGAAGCCCAAAACCTTCAAATCCAAAAACAGCCCGTGGATGTCTTAACATTACTAAAAAAAGTAATCGATCAGTTTTTTGATCGTTTTTTTAAAAAGGGTATCCAATTAAAAACAGCATTGGTCCATGACCCTCAAATCATGATGTCGGGTGATCCGGACCGCCTAATCCAGCTGTTTTCTAATTTGCTGAAAAATTCTTTAAGATATACTGATTCTCCTGGCATTTTAACTGTAAGGTTTGAAACGCAAGATAAAAATATAGCCCTTTTTTTTGAAGATACAAAGCCGGGTGTGCCATCTGATATGATCAGTCGTTTGTTTGACAGACTTTTTCGAGTAGACCCGTCAAGAAACAGAAAAAATGGGGGCAGTGGTTTAGGGCTTGCGATTTGCAAGAATATTGTTGAGGTCCATGGCGGCGATATTAAAGCGTTAAATGCTGCATCCGGCGGATTACAAATAAAGGTTGAATTTCCAATTACCACATAATTTAAGAGGGTATAAGAATGGCAGGAGAACTCATACTAATTGTTGAAGACGAAGAAAAGATAGCAAAATTACTTAAAGACTACTTTGAAAACAGTGGGTATGAAACCGTCTTGATTGACAATGGTAAGGACGTTGTCGGATTCGTTAAAAATAAGCATGTGGATCTAATTTTACTTGATATCATGTTGCCAGGTTTGGATGGTATTTCTGTTTGTCAGAAAATACGAACTTTTTCCAATATTCCTATTATATTTTTAACAGCCAAAGTAGAGGAGATTGATCTTTTGTTAGGGCTTGAAATGGGATCTGATGATTACATTCGAAAGCCATTTAGACCACGAGAAGTCGTGGCAAGGGTTAAAGCTGTCTTAAGAAGGGTTGCATCCAGGCCAACTGAGGTTGGAATAGAAATAGGGGTGATGGCCCTGAAAGAAGATGAGCATATAATTATGGTCAACGGCAAAGAACTGGATTTAACCCCTAATGAATTTGGAATATTAAAGGTATTTATCAACAATCCTAAAAAAGTTTTCAGCCGGTCTGAATTAGTTGACCGGGTTCAAGGATATAGTTATGAAGGCTATGAAAGAACCATTGATACCCATATTAAAAATATTCGAAAAAAGATTGCACAGTTTCTACCCAAAAAAGAAATTATAAAAGCGGTTTATGGTGTGGGATATAAATTGAACGAAAAAAATCTAATGCCTGTTAATCTATCTTAAGACTTTTTAATGCATAAATACACCATCAATGCTTCCTCATATCTTTTAAGACTGATGTTTCCTTCTCCTTGGCGGTGGTCCCGTGGGCGCCTCATCTTCTGAAATAAATCCATCATCATTTTGATCAAACATTTGAAAATGTTGAGAAGGGCCATCAAATTCTGATGTGGATATTTTGCCATCCCCATTTGTATCAAGGCGGTCTATAAAATTTCTGCCTCCTTTTTTGCTCTCTGGTGGCGGCATCTGCCTGTCAGATGGGTCGAATTGATCCTGGCGTGGCATGGAATCATCATCCTGAGAAGAATCTGATACAAATGGGGAAACAGATGGTGTATCCACTATTCTAATTTTATCGGGATATGCATTCCTGTCTGAGACGGGTGCATTTGTCTTTAGTGTCACTGATCCGCCACGGACTAATCTGACATAGTTAGATACCCGGATAAAATCACCCTGTGGGCCTCTTGATATTCCACCGGTTCCTGATTTTGGATCACTTCTTTGAGCACCTGCTCCATGAACATCCATTATTTTGCCACGCATTTTACCCATTGCCCTGCCAAAGGAAATATATACTCCCTGAATACCGGGTCTTCGACCTTCCAGATGTGTTGTTGATGTCCAGAAATATGGATAATCTTTTTGTCCAGCCTCATTGAAAATGGATGAGGTCTGGAATACAGGATCAATAGCCGGAGAGTTTGTAGTATCTGGTGAACGGGTATAATCAACAAGGTATTGGAGCTCCTTGGCATTGGGAAGGCGCCAGTCATCATATCCTGCATAATTCATGTTTTCTGCAAACGCCAGAGCTTGTTTCCAATTCATCCCTTTGCCACTGTCTTCTTTCATCCATACAAGTCCTGTTGCCTGATCTGTAATCGTTCCATTGTCATTATCTATAAAATCATTTTCACCATAGGGGTTCCCTCTTACAAATCGGACATAGAACTTTTTCTGGGGACGGCGACGATTTCTTTTTTGATATCCATAGCCTTTGATCCTGCCGTCTGCAAAGTTTACCCCAAACAAAGTCAGATCTCCGTTCATGGTGGTACTGACATATTTTGTAGAACTCAACCACTGGGCATCAATATATCTTTCACCTGCCATCACATTACCGAATCTGAAATCAAAATAATCAGTGTTTATAAATGGAATTGCATTTGCAAGGCTTCCTCTATTGGCATTGCCTGTATTTCCGCTGAAGTTCATTAAGGAATATAATTCTTTAATATTGGGCACACGCCAATCAGTATGCCCGCCAAGACTCATTTGGTCGGCAATCATTTTTGCCTCTTTCAGGCTTACTTTTGTTTTTTCAACCGCTTTGGACCACATAAGACCTGTCACTCTATCTGTTACAGTACCATCTCCATTATTCTGGTATGCAGGCGGATTGCATTCATATTGAGCATCCTGTCCAAAACAGGCACTCCCATTGACCGGGTAGAGTATTTTTCCCGATGGGCTGTAACAGTGACTTTGACCAGTGTCTACTATGGGCTGTGAGACAGGGGCGTTGGCAAAACAAAAATTTATAAAAACACCACATACAAGAAAATTTGTAATGATCGTTAATATGGTTTTTAAGGGTTTCTTTTTTCTCATAGCCATTTTTCTCCTTTATTTATAATATGCAAGTGGCTTTTATTTACCGGGCAAAAAAGCACCCTTTGTTTTATCATAGCAATAGACTGTGGAGATATTATGAAGATAGTATGAGGAAGTTAAGGAATGTGAATGAAATAAATTAAGCAAAAATAGCGCAAAATTTTAGTTTATCTACAAGGCACGTCAAAGGTTTAATGTTCTATTTCAACAGGGATGCAATTTTTTTACAGCTTTCAAGCAAATCATCTGTGTCAGGTGAAAAAATTTCAAAGGTCATGGTATCATTGTAGCCGGATGTCTTAAGCAATTTAATAAATTTTTTAAAATTAATATTTCCCTGCCCAACCTTTAGATGTTCATCTGCTCTCCCCCTGTTATCGCTGATATGGACATGGGTGATTCTGTCTGGAAATCTTTGAATAAATTCATATAGTCTTTTTTTCCCAGGATCATCAATATTTGCATGCCCGGTGTCAAGCGTCATTTTTAAATTAGAAAATTCATTAAAAACCTGTGCGAAATGGTCAGGATCAAAGAATGAGTGGTATCTTGGATACATGTTCTCAAAACATAGCTCTATGCCCAAATCATCTGCTTGTTTTATGATAGTGTAAAGGCTTTCGAAAGCGTAAGCTTTGGCCATATCCATTACAAGAGGCCCTAATCCACTGGTGAAACTTGGATGCAGAACTGCTTTTCTTGCTCCGATTTTAGCAGCTGCATTAAGGGCATTAAGCATTTCTTTTAATGAAGTTTTTCGAATATCAGGTGAAAGGTCTGCCGTATATACAAATGTAGGCAGATGACATACGACTTCCATTGAATAAAGCTTCAGGGCCTGAACAAGTTCATTTTCTATTTCAAGGATATTCGAGTAATGGGCGCAGGGTGGGTCCAGTGATAATTCAAAGTAATCAAATCCCAGATCTGAAATTTTTTTAAGCTCATCAAGCGTCGGCTTGATCGGAAAATTCATTGCCCCAAATTTCATTTTTTCCCTCTTGGATTTTATCAGTTTAATGCGTGTTTGGATAAATTTGTAGGCCATCATTTTAATGAAGTCAAGAATATCCTTTAGTTGGAATGAATTAAATGCAATGCTGAAAAAAGTGAATGACAATGACAGGGGATATAGACTAAATAAGGCCTTTGAATAATGCTTTTTTTGCACAATTGCTACGGAACATGAAAAGGATGGAAAAATTTTGTGTGTGCTTAATCAATGCCTGAGTTAATGAGTATATAATAATCTATTAAAAAAGATTTAAACATCATGAAAAAGTATTATTACCTGGTTCATATTCAATATTTGGGTTACCGATACCATGGCTGGCTTAAGCAGCCTGAGGTAAAAACGGTTGAGTTTATGATCGAAAAAACAACCCGGTTTGTTTTAGGCCACACCCACTTTAAAATTTTAGGCACCAGCCGAACAGATGCAAAAGTATCAGCCAATCATTCTGCATTTGAGCTTTTTGTAAATGAACCATTAAATATCGATCAATTGCTTATCGATTTTAATCAAAATCTACCCAATGATATCAGAGTGATTAAAATTGAAGAAAAGGACAAAAATTTCAATATTATTAATACGCCGAAAATCAAAGAATATATTTATTTATTTTCTTTTGGGGAAAAGAATCATCCTTTTTGCGCATCCCTAATGAGTTCGTTTCAAGATAATCTTGATATTGATGGGATGAAAAAAGGCGCATTGCTATTTAAGGGAAAACATAATTTTAGAAGATATTGTACAAAACCAAATCCAGGAACAAGATTTGAACGAGAAATACTGGTGAGTAAAATTAAAGAAAATACTCTTTTTAAAGCCAATTTTTTCCCAACTGAAAGCTATGCCTATCATATCCATTCAAAAGGATTTTTACGCTATCAAGTTCGGCTAATCATGGGCCAGCTTCTCAGCCTTGGACGGGGTGAAATTGATTTGGATGATATAAAAGATTCTCTAAAAGGTCATAATAACGAGCCTTTGAGACATATCGCCCCCTCCTCTGGCCTGATTTTGAATACAATTAAATTTGAATAATTATAAAAGGTGGCTAATTTTTTGGATAGCTTTTAACCGGCCTTAAGTATGATCCCAGTGATCCTCCTCCAAAAAACTGGAGATTAAGCCACTATTTTTTTTATAACTATGCCGGATTTGGATCATTTAAAAAACAATACCCCTTGACGATAGTATCTCTATGGGTTACTATATTGGCTATGATAAAAGACTTTAAATGTAAAGAAACCAAACTTATATTTAATGGTCTTTTTTCTAAAAAATTGCCACAGGATATACAAAGGTTGGCTGAAAGAAAATTAATTATGCTTCATAGAGCTGCGGAAATAAATGATCTGAGGGTACCGCCTGCGAATCGACTGGAAACACTCAGTGGCAATCGAAAAGGGCAATATAGTATACGCATTAATAAAAAATGGCGAATTTGTTTTAAATGGAAAGAGGATGGCATACATGGTGTTGAGATTGTTGATTATCATTAAGGAGTCAATATTATGAGAGATTTTTCCCCTACTCACCCTGGAGAAATATTGCTTGAAGAGTTTTTAAAACCAATGGGTATAAGTCAGTATCGAATTGCTAAGGATATTGGTGTTCCTGCCATGCGGATAAATAAAATTGTTCGATTTAAAAGAGGGATCAGTGCCGACACTGCTCTAAGATTGGCACATTATTTTGGAATGTCTGTTGATTTCTGGACGGGAATTCAGGTTCACTATGATACGGAAATAGCCAAAATGAAGTTAGGTGATAGTTTAGAAAAAGAGGTCAAGATATTTGATCCTGCCGCTTGACTACATCAACAAAACTTAGCATAGATGGCCCCGGAATTCAGGAATTCAAAGGATATTTCACACGTCCAAAAGTGACAGGTTGCAAATGCCCCTGGCAAAATGGCGTGGCAGAACCTTATGTCCTTTCAGCTCGGGATGATGCATTAAATCGAATGGGTATTCTTTTTAATTTTATAAAATTTGGCAACAATTTTTTATCTTTACCTTTTCCAGTGGAAATCCCTCAGAAAAAACTAAATGAAATGTCAAAAAAAGCTATGAACGTTATCTCATTTATTTGTTGATTCAAGGTTTTTTCATTTTAAGTAAATTTATACACGGCTTTATGAGAATTTGTTTGCAAACCTGGGGTAACATTGCAAGTTCAGAAGGAATAAGATACTGATGAGAACCAGTGTGTATGATACATGCCATGTTAGGATGGGTCCTATATATAAAGTTTATGTCAAGCCGATAGAACTTAATCTTATGGTTGAAAATAAACCTGTAAAGATTTCTTCCGGTCTGACAGTCACGTCAGAAATAAAAGTTGGGAAAAGACGGATTATTGAATTTTTTATTTATCCTCTTATAAAATATTTGGACGAAGGCATGAGTGTTCGATGATGTGAAAGATCCTCAAATCTGTCCTCTATAAGTGTTGTATCAAAGTCTAAGAGAAGGAGAATCATCCTTGCCCTCCTGTAAAATATTTTTGAATTTGTCTAACAATTCTGGAGGAAACATTTTCATGTGTTGTTCATGAAATTTATAATTCGGAAAATATTCAAGAATCAACTGCGCAACAGCCATCGCTTGACTTTTATCTCTTCTTTTTTTGATCGGCTCCCTGTCTTGTTGTTGACTGACCCAAAACTTATGCAATGCAAAAGCTCGCGGATCAGGTACAATCATCCTAGCAGGAATACCATCTTCTCCTATAACAATCTGTTCAAATTTTGGAGAAGATAGCAACCATGACATATTCATAACTTCAACAGCAACCAGATCATTTGGTCCACCAATCCTGTCCCGTTCATTTTTTGTTATTGGAGAGGGCATAGCCTTTAACAAGTCAACCATATACCCATTTGCATTGGCAACACGAAACTTTTGTTTCTTGTAGATTTTAAAGGTTTTATCTGCTTTGCGAAGGATATCAATAAAATCTTCAGGCTTGTTTTTATCCTCAATTGCCAATGTCAACTTGGAGCGAACATCCCATAGGATATCAACATCGTTAGTTGCAAGAAGGCTTGAATCGAAATATGCTCCAGCAGCAGCTTCATAGGCGTATAAGGCATGGGTCCCAATAAACATAACATGATTACCAAGTAAATTTCTTTGATCTAGCTCTTGCAATATTCGAGTTGCAATTTTGGGGACCCTCTGTATTTTAGCTGCTTTACAAAATCTAGCCTGGGTTTTAACACGCTCTCTTAGCTGTTTGAATCTATCTGTAATTTCTTTTTTGTTTTTATGAAAAGTATTATAAATATGCTCTGTTTTTTCAGACCTAACGCCTAAACTTTTTCCAGCCCCATATCGTCCCCTGGATCTAAAAAGGTATTTATTACCTTTAGCTGTTTTCCAATGCATGCCACCACGATATGCTACAGACGATTTGAAAGCTTCTCTAAAAGCTTCGTAGAGCTGGACAGTATCAATAGAAATTCTTGATTGTTCGTTTGTTAAAGGCCTATTTTGCATCAAATTTCCTTATAATTTCGAACTGTTTTCTTTCAAATTATAATTATTTTAAAAAGAAAGAAAACCTTTGTCAACAAATTTTAAAAGGAACCACCTTTCTAATATTGCGGTTGAGGAACTATAATGGGATTGAAACTGGTTTTCAAAATGCTTGAAAATAATTATTTTTTACTGTCATCCAATAAAATGATTTGTTTTATTGTTAAAAAAAATTCCGTTTGAAGAGATGCACAAGAAGCCATTTTTAATAGAAAGACACATTTTTGATCGCCCATCTAAAACTCAGTTTTTAGCACTGACATAAATGATTCCATCATCTCATCAGTCCCAATAGTAATGCGGACAAAATCCTTTATTCCATCATGGTTGAAGTGCCTTACCAATATGCCTTTTTCTTTAAACTTTTTATACACATGCGACCCTGATAATCCCTCTTTTCTTGTAAAGATAAAATTGGCGGATGAGGGTAAAACATTCCAGCCTTTTTGTTCTAAATCAAGTGTCAGCTTTTTTCGGTTCTGGATAATTTTTTTATTTATTTTGTCATAATAGCCCATGTCTGAGACAGCCGCCTCAGCAATTTTTAAAGTCAAGGTATCAATGGGGTAGGAATTGAATGAATCTTTTACAGCAAACAAGGCTGCGATTAATTTTTCATTGCCTAAAGCATATCCCAGCCGGATACCGGCAAGCGACATGCTTTTGGAAAAGGTTTTAATGACAAGCAGGTTGTTATATTTATCAATTAAAGGCACCGCGCTTTGACCACCAAAATCAATATAGGCTTCATCAATGACAACCAGTCTGTCTTTTGGAAATCGCTGTATCAGATCCTCCACTTCTTTTAAAGGCATAAGAATACCAGTGGGGGCATTGGGGTTGGGAAAAATTAATCCTGCGATCTCATGAGTCTTGAGAAATGAGTTTATATCAATGGAGAAATCTGATTTCAAAGGAATTTTTTGATAAGAAATACCATAAAAATCACAATAAACCGGGTAAAAACTATAGGTATGCTCTGGAAAAATAAGGTTGCCATTTAAGGTGTCAAAAAAAGCAAAAAATACAAAAGACAACACCTCATCTGATCCATTCCCGGCAAACACCTGATTCGGCAAAAGTCCATATTTGTCTGCCAGTTTACTTCTTAAGTTTTTAAACAAGGGGTCTGGATACAGTCGTAAGTTTTCAGGATCAAAGGTATTAAGGATGTCCTTAACACGAGGAGAGGGGCCAAAGGGGTTCTCGTTGGTATTTAATTTTATATAGTTTGCATCACCGGGCTGTTCACCCGGGATATACGGCTTAAGCTCTTTTAACCTTTTGGAAAACATAATCGCCCCTATTCAATTGGTTTTAGTTGTTTAAAATGCACCGGGTGTCATTTTTTTAAAAAATTATGAATTTCATTGATTGTAATTATTAACATCTCTTTATATAACAAGAAAGAATCTTTTTTTTCGCACATTATGGCGTCAGCCTAAAAATGTCATCAAAAACATTCAAAAAAAGGAGAAATACCATGTCTAAATTACTCATTTTTAATTTTGATGGGACAGATAATGAACCAAAAGATGCGGTTCAAGATGTTAAAAAAAACGGTGAAATTGAGGACCAGAGCATAACTAATATTTTAAAATTTCATCTGTTATTAGGGGGTGATTTAAGAGAAGAGGATACGTTTTTAGAAAATGGCAGTTGTAGCTTATATTATAATGGTGTAGGCACGTATGGTAATTTTTTTCAAAGAAAACTCAATACCGGTTTAGCGTTGAATCAATGGGATGTGGCAAAAATTATAAATTTAGCTTTGGATGATTTTAAAAAATACTATGAAGAAAAAGGTGGTTTTGAAAAAGTTATTATTACAGGGTTTAGCCGTGGTGCTGCAATTGCCAGGCGATTTGCTACATTAATTAATGACAGGGTTTCTAAAGATTGCATCATTGAAGGCATCTTTGATACCGTGGCTTCTATAGGATTACCAAATTTAAGTTCTTCGGATCGTCCGGATTCGGATGTGGTGTTTGAAAACGGGTGTACACTGCCCTCTAATGTTGAAAAGGCCCTTCATTTATTATCGCTTGATGATAAAAGACGTGCATTCCAGCCAACATTGATGAATAAAGATGACCGTGTTTTAGAAGTATGGTTTCCAGGCGCACATTCAGATGTCGGGGGAGGATACTTTTATGATGGGTTGTCTGATACAAGTTTGAGATTTTTTTTGGATTGGTTTGAGGGTCTTGACCTGGGAATAAAATTTTTAAGTTCAAAGACCATTCAATATGAAAAGCTAGTTGATGAGGATGCAAAATACAGTATAGGTTCGGACGATATCCAGGTTGATCCAGATATATTTGGGAGAAATCATCAACAGGATCGAAACATTATCGTTGCATTGGTAACCTTAACAAATCGTCGATGCTGCGTGATTCAAGATGATAAAGTCAAAGAAGATGAAAAACCGTTAATCCATTGGTCTTTAGCCCAGCGCATTTCAGGGGATCGTAATTATCGGCCAAAGTCGCTTGAAAATTTGAAACATAGAATATTATATCCTGATGGAGAAACAAAAAATTTTATTGGCTATTCAGAGCATAAACATATGGTCAAACGAAATTTTCGCATTCCTGATACAGATGGTATAGAGACCTTGGTTTTTGCGCATCAGAAATTTAATCATACGGGCATTCTTTTGGAAAAAGGCAAATCATATAAAATCAAAGTCGTTGGAAATGATACATGGAACGATGGCGGAATCAAAGAACTTGATGGAAACGGATGGGATCGAGGTGATGTGCAATTAGGGTTAAAAGAATTGGCCATAGCATCAATGGAACCTTTCAGGCGGGTGACATCAGATGAGGCCAGATGGTTTACGTTATGCGGCAGTATTGGCGATGATGATAATACAGCATTTGTTATTGGGAATGGATGTGACAATTACGTGGCCACTCAATCCGGAGAATTTTGTGCATTTGCCAACGACTTAGATGGCTATTACGGTAATAATTCAGGCAAATTAAGAATTAATGTGGCATTAGTATAAAGGAGTATGGCAGAGGGTGTGTGTGTGGTAAAGATTTTCACGGATTGAATTCCTTCGGGCGGCAGGACGCCACAGGAGAAGGAATACCCCTCGGAAAAAATTATGGATGATTTTTGAGAATGAGTGAAAATTTTTGACGCATACACTGCTGGAGACTAATTAAAATATTTTATTTCGGAACGTTAATATGAGAACGGGTCTAAAAACCAAAAGCGCATTGCTAAATTTTTAACAATGCGCTTTTGACTAGATTGGGATCTAAATTGTATTAATAAATGGGTTTCATGGCACCCATGTAGGCCCTAAGTTCTTTTCCGATGCATTCAATGGAAGTCGTTCGAATGGCATCGTTTGCTTCAATAAGTTTGATGTTATCTACCCCATTGCTCTGGATATCAAGCCCTTTACCAATTGCATCTGTATCAATGTTTTTCATGAAATCAGTAAGCAGTGGCACCGCTTGATGGTTAAACAAGTAACAACCGTATTCAGCTGTGTCTGAAATCACCACATTCATCTCGTATAGTTTTTTTCTGGCCACAAGATTGGCAATCAATGGTAGTTCGTGAAGGGATTCATAATACGCTGATTCTTCACCAATCCCTGTGGCGACCATGGTATCAAAGGCCAGTTCTACACCGGCTTTTACAAAGGCAATCATGAGGATACCATTGTCAAAATATTCTTGTTCAGCCATCTGTTGATCGGTTGATGTGGATTGTTCAAACGAAGTCTGAGAAGTTTCTTCTCTCCATCTAAGAAGGTCGGCATCATCATTTGCCCAGTCTTTCATCATCGTTTCTGAAAAACTGCCAGACATGATATTGTCCATGTGCTGGTTGTATAATGGCGCCAAAATGGTCTTTATTTCTTCTGAAAGCTCAAGTGCTTTTATTTTAGCCGGGTTGCTTAAACGGTCCATCATATTGGTGATACCGCCATGTTTTAAGGCTTCAGTAATGGTCTCCCACCCAAATTGAACCAGTTTGGAAGCATATTGAGGGTCAACGCCTTGTTCAATCATTTTATCATAGCAAAGCAATGATCCTGTCTGGAGAACCCCACATAAAATGGTTTGTTCGCCCATGAGATCAGATTTTACTTCAGCAACAAAAGAAGAGTGAAGAACACCGGCTCTATCACCACCTGTGCCGCAGGCATAGGCTTTGGCAAGTTCCATGCCCTCGCCTCTTGGATCATTCTCGCCATGAACAGCAATCAAAGTGGGGACGCCAAATCCGCGTTTGTATTCTTGCCTTACTTCAGTTCCAGGAGATTTCGGCGCAACCATGATCACTGTCAAATCTTTTCTGATCTGCATGCCTTCTTCTACAATATTAAACCCGTGTGAATAAGATAGACACGCATCCTGCTTCATTAGCGGCATAACAGATTCAATCACATTGGAATGTTGTTTGTCAGGCGTCAGGTTAATTAAAAGGTCTGCCTTGGGGACCAGATCTTGATAGATTCCAACTTCAAATCCATTTTCTGTTGCATTTTTATAAGATTGCCTTTTTTCTTCAATGGCTGCATCCCGAAGGGTATAAGAAATATCCAGGCCGCTGTCACGCAAATTTAAGCCCTGGTGAAGACCTTGGGCGCCACATCCGACGATGACAATTTTTTTGCCTTTTAATGCTTTAACACCATTGAATTCAGAAGGATCGACAAAGCGGCATTGGGATAATTCTTCCAGCTGTCGTCTTAATGACAGACTGTTAAAATAATTTTGGCCCATGATTTTCTCCTTTGCTTATAATTTTTAAATATTAACTTCTTGTATTAATAAATGATATTTATAGTTGCGTCAAATGAATTAATTGCAATTATATATTTCAAATATTGAAATATAAAGGTTTCAAATTTTCAAATTTTGTTTTACAGTAAGCAAAGGCTTAACAAAGTGCAGCTCCATGTCCAAGTTAAAATGAGTCTGCTGGAATGATTAGAGAGGAAAAAATTAGGAATTATTCAGGCGGGTTATGGATATTCAAAATTTAAAATTATTTAGGCATTTGGTTGGAACACTTCATTTCGCAAGAACCAGCCAGGCCTGCTATATCACCCCATCAGCATTAACAAGGGTGATTCAAAGGCTTGAAGCAGACTTGGGTGAAAAGCTTTTCGTTCGTGACAATCGATCCGTAGAATTAACTGAGGCTGGAATGGTATTTAAAAAATATGCCGATGATGTGATTCAACGATGGGATCAATTGCATGATGAGCTTTCTTCAGATGATGTTTTACAAGGAGAGCTGTCGCTATATTGTTCTGTAACTGCAGCGTACGGGATTCTTCCAGACATTATGGAAAAATTCAGGAAAGCACACCCCAATGTCCTGATTCATCTTGAAACAGGCGATCCGGCAAAGGCAATGCTCAAACTTTCAGGCCAGGATGCGGATATAGTGATCGCTGCCCTGCCGGATACTCTGCCAAAAGATTTAGAATTTCAACCCTTGTCTAAAACACCACTGGTTTTTATTGCCCCCCTCCAATATCCAGATATTGTTATCCGAACACATAAAGGAATTGATTGGGAGCAGACACCGATAATTATTCCTGATCACGGATTAAGCCGGGACCGAATTGATCAGTGGTTTGCAAAGGAAAATTTTGTGCCCAAGATTTATTCCCAAGTTGCAGGAAATGAGGCCATTATTGTTATGGTAAGCTTAGGATGCGGCATTGGCCTTGTTCCCAAAATGGTGTATGAGAAAAGTCCTTTTTTTAACCAGGTTAAAGTATTAGATGAAACACCTGAATTACCGCCTTTTATCGTGGGAATTTGCACACGTAAAAAGAATTTCGTTAATCCTAAAGTTAAGGCACTATGGAGTATTGCCAATGAAAAATAATCCAGGAGAATTAAATCCATTTAAGCATCGGCTTCACGAAATTATTTTTGAAGCAGATACGAAGGCCGGCAAATGGTTTGATATTGTTTTGATTGCTTCTATTGTGGCAAGTGTTCTAGTGGTGATGATGGACAGTGTAGCGGCATTCAGCAAACACTATGGCGTATATTTATACGGTGCTGAATGGGGATTTACCCTGCTATTTACCATAGAATATGTATTAAGACTGGCTTGTGTAAAAAAACCATTGAACTATGCCACAAGTTTTCTTGGGCTGGTGGATTTATGTTCTATTTTGCCGACCTATTTAAGCTTGTTTCTTCCCGGCAGCCAATATTTAATTGTCATAAGAGTTTTACGAGTGCTTCGGGTTTTCAGGGTATTTAAGCTGGTACCTTATATAGGGGAGGCTTCAACCCTGATTCATGCCCTTCAAGCCAGCCGAAGAAAGGTCATTGTGTTTTTGATGACAATACTTACCCTGGTAATCATCTTCGGTTCTCTTATGTACTTAATTGAAGGCACTCAAAATGGGTTTACAAGCATTCCCAGAAGCATTTACTGGGCCATTGTAACCATGACAACAGTTGGGTATGGAGATATATCACCCAAAACAAATATGGGGCAGGCTTTGGCGTCTTTAATTATGATTTTCGGGTATGCCATTATCGCTGTGCCAACAGGGATTGTAACGACTGAATTAACACTGGCAAAACAAAAAAAGGTGACAACACAAGCCTGCCCTGAATGTATGTCACACGGACATGATATGGATGCGGCCTTTTGTAAATTTTGTTCAGCCCGGTTGAATCCATAAATAGTGCTTGATAAAAACCCTGTATTTGGATGAATATATTAAATTTAGAATGATAAAAAATTTACCCATACATACACATCTTCCGTCAATAAAAAAGGCGCTTGAAACATCCCGGTGTGCAGTGGTTCAAGCTCCGCCCGGTGCAGGCAAAACCACTCAAGTACCCTTAGCCCTTTTAAATGAACCCTGGCTTACGCATAAAAAAATTATTTTGCTTGAGCCAAGGCGTCTGGCTGCTATATCTTGTGCATCCCATATGGCAGACCTGGTAGAAGAAAAGGTGGGACAAACTATTGGATATCAAATCCGGTTGGACTCTAAGATAAGTAAAAAAACCCGGATTGAAGTCATCACCGAAGGCATATTTACCCGGATAATTCAAAATGATCCCTCTTTGGAAGGTGTGGGTCTTGTGATATTTGATGAGTTCCATGAAAGAAATATCCACAGTGATCTGGGACTGGCCCTTTGCCTGGAATCCTTTGAAGCGCTGCGGGATGATCTTCGGATTTTAGTTATGTCTGCCACCATGGATGTGTCAAGTATATCCGCACTCATTGGTCAAGCCCCTGTAATTGCCTCAAAAGGGAAAAGCTATCCAGTAGAAACGATATATCTGCCCCCTGTTAATACGCAGGGCAGAAAAGTTACCTCCATAGAATCGGATACGGCAGCAGCTGTTCATCAGGCGGTTTTAGAAACTCATGGAGATATCCTTGTTTTTTTACCGGGTGTTGGAGAGATTAAAAGACTGGCATCTATTCTCGATAAAAATCAAAATAAGGCAGTGGTAATTATTCCTTTATATGGACAATTGTCTCAAAAAGATCAGGCCAATGCATTTAAACCCTTAAAAAAGGGAATGCGAAAAATTGTTTTATCGACGTCAATTGCTGAAACGTCCATAACTATTCCCGGTATTCGGGTGGTGATTGATTCAGGGCAGATGCGGGTGCCTAAATTTTCACCCCAAACAGGGATGAGCCGTCTTGAAACGATGGCTGTGTCTAAAGCATCTGCTGATCAGAGAAGAGGAAGGGCTGGCCGAACAGCATCTGGTGTATGTTATAGAGTGTGGTCAGAATACACTCATGGTTTGCTAAAATCGTACACAAGACCTGAAATTTTAAGTGTTGATTTAACAGGCCTTGCATTGGAATTGGCCGCCTGGGGTTTGTCAGGTCCGGGTCAACTAAAATGGCTTGATCCACCGGAGAAAAAAGCATTTGAAAAGGCCCAGATTCTTCTAAAAACACTGGGCGCACTTGATCAACAAGGACATGCAACTATCCATGGTAAGAAAATGGCATCTGTTGGTCTTCATCCCAGGCTTGCCCACATGGTTATTAAAGGAAAAAAAAATGGACACGGACCTTTAGCCTGTAGAATTGCAGCCTTTCTAAATGAAAGAGATTTTATCCGATTCGATCGATACAAAACTGATCCGGATATCCGGGTTCGCCTTGAGCTCATTGAAATGGTGACCCAGAAGAAACAGATATTTCAAAAAGAATGTAGGATAAATAAAGGAATCATATACAGGATTATACAATCCGAGCAAAAGTTATTAAAAGATTTTAGAATTAAAAAAGGAAAAATAAATATTGAAAATGCAGGTGTATTGCTTGCTCATGCGTATCCAGACAGAATTGCGAAAAAAAGAGATAACCAGAATAATACCTTTCTAACAGCATCAGGGAAAGGGGTGTTTTTTCCTGACATGAGCCCTGTTGCAATAAGCGAGTATATCGTTGCTTTGCATCTTGACGGCAACCCAAAAAATGCAAAAATTTATTTGGCAGCGCCTTACTCAAAAGAAAGCTTAGAGCAGGATTTTGGCACCACATTTAAAACTGTAGAGTCTGTTTTTTGGGATAAGAAGACCAATTCGGTTAAGGCACGAGAAGACATTCTTTTTAAAAAGATTATCGTTGATCAACAGATTCTTTTAAACAGTGATCCAGAATTGGCAAGCGATATTTTAATTAAAGAAATTCAAAAGGCTGGGGTAAAACTTTTGCCCTGGACAAAAAATTTAGAAAGTATAAAAGAACGGGCCGTCTTTTTAAAAAATACAGGCCAGTTTCCAGATTTGCCAGATGTTTCAGATAAGGCGATTGAAAAAAATTTAGCCATTTGGTTAACCCCTTTTTTATCGGGCATACTGTCTTTTAAACAACTTGAGGGGGTAGATTTAAAATCTGCATTTTTATCTCAATTTTCATGGAAACAGCAAAATCTGATCGAAAAAATGGCACCCACACATATCGTTGTTCCCAGTGGATCTAAGAAGCCTTTAAAATACAGTGATAAAAATGGTAATTTCCCCTCTCCTGTCCTTGAAGTCCGGCTCCAGGAAATGTTTGGACTGACAGATACACCAAAAATTGCAGGCAAAACCATCCTGGTTACCCTTCACCTGTTATCACCTGCCGGGCGGCCTGTTCAGATCACAACTGATTTAAAAAACTTTTGGGCAAATACGTACAAGGACGTAAAAAAAGATTTAATGGGGCGGTACCCTAAACATTTTTGGCCGGATGATCCCTTTATAGCCAAACCCACAGCCCGGGTTAAACCTAAAGTTGGTTAAATCTATAATCGGGTATACCAAAAAGTTCCAAATAGGAATTTTTCCTTGCGTTCATACTTTAAAACAGGCTAATTTCATTAAAAAAAAGAGGAATATATGGATATTAAATTTTGTACATCCTGTGGGTCGCTTACAGAGAAAAAAATACCGCCTGATGATGATCATGCCCGATCTGTTTGTAAAAAATGTGGTCAGGTTCACTACACCAACCCAAAAATGGTAGTGGGATGTATTCCAGAATTAGAGGGAAAGATATTATTGTGCAAAAGAAATATCGAACCCCAAAAAGGCAAATGGACTTTGCCGGCCGGGTATCTTGAAAATGGAGAATCCGTCCAGGAAGGTGCTGCTCGCGAAACCCTGGAGGAAACAAACGCAACCGTTCAAATTATTGAGCCTTACCGGTTGTTTAATATTGTTTTTGTGGATCAAATCTATTTTATGTTCAGATCAACTTTAACATCAAAGACATTCGGGCCCACAAGTGAAAGCATAGAAGTCCGGCTGTTTGATGAGAAAGAAATTCCCTGGGAAGAGATCGCCTTTGAATCCATCAAACAAACCCTTTTGCATTATTTTGAGGATCGTAAAAATGGGATATATCCGTTTAAAATTTTTGATCTTCGATAATAAAATGTTTTCTAAAAAAAATATTTAAGATAAGGTAAAGTTAAAAAAATTTGGGGATCAAGGGGAAAAAGGTCAGTATGGATAATATTAACAAAGATATGAAAATACTTATCGTGGATGACAGCATGTCCATGCGTCGTATTGTGATTAAGTTTTTAAAGAACAATGGATTTCAAAACTGTATAGAGGCAAAAGATGGTGTTGAGGCCCTTGATATTGTTCAGAATGATCCCATTGATTTCATTGTTTCAGATTTAAATATGCCAAATATGAATGGCCTGGAGTTTTTAAAAATAGTAAAGCATGACAGTCATACTAAACATATCCCTTTTATCATGCTGACGGTTGAAGCGATCCAAAAGACAATGATAAAGGCCGTTACATTGAAGGTGGACAGCTATATTGTCAAACCCATTACCGAGAAAATTTTTATTGATGAAATGATTCGTGTGCTCACAGAAATAAACGAATAATATTTATATTATCACAATATATCCGATAAAATATCAAACCTGTCAAAGGGGGGCATAACACAGGCTCCTGAGAACATGCCTCTAGCCAATTCAAGCAATTGTTTGGACTGCTCAACGCCTTCTTTTATTGGGTCTTTTGTTTTTCCCATTTGTTTTCTTAAGGCTTTTGGAACCGCAATGCCGTCGACTTTATCATGAAGAAATACAGCATGTTTATACGATAATAAAGGAAGAATGCCCATAATGATGGGGACCTTAAGGTGTTTAGTGGCAGTACAAATATTAGTTGCTGTTGTTTCATCATAAATGGGTTGGGTAACAATAAACTGGCAGCCGGCAGATACTTTCTTTTCAAGTCGTTTCACTTCATGAGCAAGACCATTAACTTCAGGACGGAAATCTAAGACTGCCCCGGTATTAAGTTCTGACTCTCTGGCCATAGAAATGAGTTCAAACACATTTAAGTCCCCAACTGTTGATGTTGGCTCATTTGATTTTGGTGCTGAAGGGTCTCCTGTAACCGCGATAACCGTATCAATTCCTAAAGCCTTTGCACCCCAAAGTTCGCTTTGCAGGCCAAGTCTGTTGTGATCTCTTATGGTAAAATGCAGAATGGCTTTTTTTTGAGTGGCTTTTTGTAAGAGATGGGTAAATGCCATGGCTGACATCTTTGGCTTTGCCACAGGATTTGATGCCACACTAAATGCATCAAAAGAAAGATTTTTTAGACTGCATAATTTATCTAATAATGCTTTTGGATTATTACCTGAAGGCGGCACCACTTCAATGGTGATAATAAATTCGTTTTGGTCTGAAAAAATAGGGTGCATAATTATTCCCTCCATAACTGTTCTGATTATTGCCTTGAAAGTTATGATATAAGCTAATACTCAATACAGAAAATGCAAATGGAACCAACCTTTAAATTAAATAAATTGACTGTAACAATTTTGTAATGGTATGGTTACAATTGTTACATAATCGTTTCTTGAAGCTCAAATAAAAGTCTGACTATAAATGATTGCTATAATAAGGCCAAAATCCCTATAGCACAAGGCGGTATTTAATTATATAAGAGCTGTATGAACAAATACAGGAGGTCGTTGTGGATTTAAGCTATCGTAAGCGTCTTTTCATCTTGCTGTTAAGCATTTGTTTGCTGGCCGGAGGCGGACTTTTGTTTAAAAAACTGCTGGTCCCTAAATCGTTTGGTGTTTACGGTCCTTACAGAGCAGATGCCATTGCAGAAGCTGCCCTTGTTCCTGTCCGCCATGGGACAAATAATTCTTGTTTTAAGTGTCACCCGTATGAAGCAAAAATTCATAAAAAGGGCCTCCATCAGACTATATCCTGTGAATCTTGTCATGGAACATATGCAGATCATGTGGCAGAGGGTAAAAAAATCGGAACTCTGCCAGTTAAAAAAGAAAAGGAAATCACTACCCTTTGCTTAAAATGCCATAACACAGAGATTAAAGCCAGATCTGAGGAAGTAATTAAAACCGTTGCCATGCCAAATCATCTAAAAGATCAGAAAGTAAAATTGACTCATAATTGTAATCAATGCCACCATGTTCATGCGCCATTAAAATATATTATTCGGGCAAAACAGATAACAGGATTAATGGAGGCTGGATCATGAAGCGACGGTCATTTATTAAAAAAGTATTAAATGGAACCATTGCAGGTTCATTATATCTGGTTTGGCCAATGGGGGGGGAGGGTATTCAGATCCCTGAGCAGATTCCAGGAATAATGGGCAAAGAATATGATATTCTTAATCAAGAGTTTGCCTTTATTGTAGATGTTACCCGGTGCATTGGTTGTGGCTCTTGCTGCGTAGCAGATAAACGAGAGTACAACGTACCTGATGGTAATTACAGAACCTGGGTTGAACGGTATGTTAAAGGATTCAGCGACAAGATTTATGTGGACAGCCCTAACGGGGGACTGGATGGATATCAGCATCCCAGAAAAGATATTGATGAGAAAATAAGAGACACTTTTTTTGTACCAAAACTTTGCAATATGTGTAAAGAAGCGCCCTGCGTCCAAGTCTGCCCGGTAGGTGCTACCTTTAAATCTCCTGACGGATTTATCCTGGTAGATGAAAAACGGTGTGTGGGGTGTGCCTATTGTCTTCAGGCTTGTCCCTATTCGGCCCGATTTTTACATCCTGATAAAAAAGTCGCCCAGAAATGTACCTGGTGTTATCAGAGGGTTCGAAAAGGACTATTGCCGGCATGTGTTCAGGTCTGTCCGACAAAGGCCAGGAAATTTGGGTCTATGAAAGATGAAACATCTGAAGTGTATAAAATATTAAAAGGTCCAGGCGTTCTGACTGTGCTTAAAAAAGAAATGGGGACCTTTCCCGCACTCTATTATAAAGGTGCCAGAAGGGAGGTGATCTAATGGATGCTGTACATAGTCCGACTGCCATGTTAATTTCTAATTTTGTCTTTCCCAATGACCTTCATGTCCATTGGAGTATGATGATTGTGCTTTATCCATATATCACAGGCCTTGTAGACGGGGCATTTATCATTGCAGCACTTTATTATCTCTTTGATGTCAAAAGTCTTAAACCGGTTGCCCGGTTTTCGCTTTTGTTTGCCCTGGCATTCTTATGCTGTGCCACCCTGCCATTGCTTCTTCATTTAGGACGGCCCGAACGAAATTTTAATATGCTTTTAACCCCAAGCCCCAGTTCTGCCATGGCAGGCTTTGGATATATCTATGCGGTTTCCATGGGGGTTCTTGTTTTTATTGTGTTGTTTGTTTATCGGCCAGACCTTGTAGAGCTTAGAGCGACTTCAAAAGGTTGGTTGCAGCTTCTATATCGTGCGTTGACCTTTGACAGCATTGATCTTTCAAAAAAGGCCCTGGCGCTTGACAGAAAGATTATACGTTTTTTAGTAGGTATCGGTATTCCCATTGCGGTAGTATTGCATGGGTATGTGGGATTTATTTTCGGGGGTGTCAAAGCCAATCCGACGTGGTCAACCCCGCTGATGCCAGTCATTTTTCTTTTTTCCGCCTGTGTGTCTGGTATATCAGCAATTATCCTTGCCTATATTGTCATTCGTAAAGTAAAAGGGCGGTCCATTGATCATGCTTGCATTAAAACATGCATCAAAACATTGACCCTGTTTTTTATTCTTGCCTTTACCTTTGAAATGCTGGAAGTGTTTTCCCATTCTTATTTGAAATCCGGCTATCATCACATGGTGGAAGGACTTTTAAATGGTCCTTTAGCCAGTTCCTTCTGGTTGTGGCAAGTAAAAATCTGTTCGGTGATTCCTTTGTTTATTCTTGGAGTGATGGCCATGGTGACCATTAAAAATTATATTTATAATTTCACAGCAGCTGTTGTATCCGCCATTCTATTGCTTCAGGTATTGATCATGCGATGGAACGTTGTGATCGGCGGCCAGCTTATGAGCAAAAGTGCAAGAGGATATACCCAGTTTCATCCTGAATGGTTTGACAAAGAAGGAATTTTAGCAGTTATCATAGTCATGACAATTCCATTCATCATTCTTTTTGTATTGAGCAAGATTTTCCCATTCTGGGCAGCTGACAGTGAGACAAATGTAAAATGAAATTAATATAAATTAAAAAAAATTATGAAAGGAGGTTAACTTTTTGTATTCTAACTTTAACTTTGGGAGGGATTTAATATGACTGTGCTGAAGTCATTACTAATTTTTATGATTGTATCTGTTTTTACAGCAGGGGCAGCTTTTGCTTTGACGCAGGAGTCCTTTGATGTAAAAGATCCGAAAAACATCGAAATCAACAAAAAATGTATCACCTGTCATTTAAAAGAAAATAAGTCTTTGGTCCGTCAATGGGAAAGAAGTGCCCATGCCGCAGCCAAGGAAGGCCAGATAGGATGTTATAATTGTCATGCGGCCAATAAGGGTGATGAAATGGGTTATAATCACGAAGGCGCTTTTATTAAGGCCATTCTTTCACCCAATGATTGTGCCAAGTGTCATGAACCCGAGGCAAAAGAAATGGCCAAATCGCATCATGCAACAGCCGGTGAAATCATGGCGTCACTTGATAATATGCTAGCAGAAGTCGTTGGCGGCATGCCTTCAAATAAAGGAAATATGTCTGCTGGCTGCTGGCAGTGTCATGGATCAGTTGTATCGCTGAAGCGAGATAAAGATGGGAAACCCATGCGATCCAGAACTGATGCGCCTCAAATGGATTACAATACATGGCCTAACTCTGGTATTGGTCGTATCAATCCTGATGGCAGCAAAGGTGTTTGTAATGCGTGTCATTCAAAACATAGTTTTGCGGCATCAAGAGCCAGACAGCCTGAAAACTGTGGTAAATGTCATTTGGGCCCTGATCATCCTCAAAAAGAGATTTATGAAGAGTCCAAACATGGTATTGCTTATTTTACTGCGGATAAGGGAACATCCCAGAATGGCATGAATATCATGAAAGACGGTGGCTGGGTATTGGGCGAAGATTACCATACGGCTCCGACGTGTTCTACTTGTCACATGGGATCATTTGTCAAACTGAATGGTGCCATCGCCAAAAATAGCCATAATGTAGGCGACAGGCTTTCGTGGAACTTGAGAGCACCTATTTCTTCAAAATTAAATCGGGTGACATTTACGGATGGATCAGTTACCGATATCACCGGTGATATTGCGCCGCGTACCGGTCAGAAAGCCAAAGCAAAAACCTATGTCAGAGAGGGCGATAAACTTAAAAAAGTCATCGCTGAAAAGACCATTGACAGTGTTGTCTCCTGGCAGGAAAGGCGTTCAAATATGCAGGAAGTCTGCAAATCCTGTCACGGTATCAACCAGGTTCGCGATTTTTATGGACAGCTGGATGATGTTGTAAATCTTTACAACGATAAATTTGCCAAACCAGGTCTTTCTCTGGTTAAAATGCTGAAAAAAGACGGCATTTGGCAAAATACTGGATTCCAGCATAAAATCGGATATACCTGGTTTGAAATCTGGCATCATGAAGGTAGACGAGCCAGAATGGCTGCGGCCATGTTGGCGCCGGATTATACGCATTGGCATGGTATGTATGAAATAGGCAGAAATTTCTACCAGGAATTTTTACCAGAAGTTCAGGAACTTGCTGATCACGCAGGAAAGGGTGAAAAATACCGCAAGCATATTAAGAAACTTTTGGCAAAACCAGAACATTTATGGATTAAAACTGGTGGTAGTTCTGAAACTATGAAGTTAATAGAAGAAGAAAATAAATTAAGATATAACCAATAAAAACGTATCTCAGGCAGGGCAGCACATCTTGTGATGCCCTGCTTGAACTTTAAACGGATTGGAAGAATGTTAAAAAAAATTGTTGTTAAATTTTTGATGGTGACCCTTATTTTAAGCCTGTTTTCAGGCGTATCAACTGCCAATGATCTAAACGGTTTATTCAAACAGGTTGAAAAATTAAAAATAGAACGTCAAGGGTATATGCTAGGCAAAGCATTGAATAAGGTGCAGTTGAACAAAGCCATATCAAATCCAGTGGATGCGGCAACACCCGATACCTTTAAATTTAAAGATAATAATTTATTTATCGTGGCTCAGAAAACGACCCATCGGGTTTTGGTTATTTATGAACAATTTGAAGAGGCAACACAGCAAAAAATCCAAGATTTAGTGGGTGATTTATATATGCACTTTGACGATCCAACAGTGCTGGCACATGATATGGTGGTTTATTGGGCCTATGAAAAAAAAGGAAAGGTGAGTTCACAAGCCTTTGATACTGCAAAAGATAATAAAAAAACGCTGGACATCCTGGCGACTGTGAAATTTGTCAGTGATATTAAGATAATGGAAAAACTAAAAGAACCTGCAAAAGGTCACGTCTATTATATTATCAGCTCAGATCCTATTCTAAAGATTTTTGGGGAACAAAAAACTTAAAACACTATCCTGAGATACCATAGAAAAAATACATTATAAACATAACCACACCAATGAATAAAAGTGTCATGCCAGAGCCAGCTCTTACATAATCAATGACTTTGTATCCACCCGGTCTCATAATCAATGCGTTTACCTGGTGGGTGGGGAGAATAAATGTGTTTGAAGCAGCAATGGCCACTAGCAGTGCTGCCATCCTCGGGTCAGCATGGCATTGAACTGCCATGTTCATGGCTAAAGGAATCATCAGCACTGTTGCCCCAACATTAGAAATTACCAGTGTAAAAAAGGATGTTAACATACCAATGATTAAAAATAGAATAACAGGGGTGAGTCCTCCCTGCATAAAATTGACTATGGATGAAGATAAATAAAATGCAGCACCCGTTTTTTCAAAAGCAAGACCAAGGGGGATCAGTCCTGCCAGCAGAAAAACCGTCATCCAGTCAACACCTCGATAGGCCTCGTCAATTGACAGAACTCTGGTTAGAATCATTCCGATAGCCCCTGTAAGCAATGCAATGGATAATTGAACCTTTAAGCCCAGGGCCAGAAAAAGCGCCAAAGCTAAACAGGCAACAGCAAAGGCTGATTTTTCAGGGTGCATTATTTCGCCATCTAAATGTTCAGTAAAGGCCAGGTCCTTTTTGCTTTGTAGTAAATGAAATTTTTCCAGTTCACCAAAAAGAAGAAAGGCATCGCCGGGCTGAATCCTTGTTTTTGAAATATCTTCAAGAAGTACATTGCTTTTTTGAAAAAGAGCAACAGGATTGACTTGATATCTTTTTCTGAAATAAACTTGGTGCAGCGTCTTTCCAACAAGCTCAGACCGTGGCGTAACAATCGCCTCAGTAATTCCTGTGAAGTCAGGAGATAAAACCTCGCTCATCTGGTTGAGTTCATCGCACAGCTCCCATCCCATGTCATCCGCAAGATTATTAACATGGTCCTCGTTGCTGATAACGCCGATAACATCGTCAGGTTCAATAATGTCCGATCTTGATGGAACCTTTATTTTATACCAGGTGCTCCCGGGGCCTTGTTTACATATGCAGATGACGGTTGAATGATATTTGGGCCTGATTTCCAATTCATCCAGCCTTTTTGTTACAAAACTGGAAGGAACAATTAATTCATAGGCGCTATGGATTTCTTTTCCATAAGTATACTCTAACTCGTGGTCTAATAAGCAATAATCGTTATCTTTGACAGATACATTAGGTAAGACATATTTTCCAAAAAAAACAAAATATAAGATAGCTGTGACAATTAAGGCAATTCCAATGGGGGTAACACTGAAAAGTCCAAAGGCCTCAAAAGGAATATCTTTTAAAGCCGCCGGGTTATTTGCCCACCATGAGGCCATAAGATCATTTAAAAGGATGAGAGGGCTTGAGCCGACTAAGGTAAGACAGCCACCAATAACAGCACAAAAACCCATCGGGATAAGAATTCTTGAAACAGGGACATTCAATTGATGGCAGATCCTGTTGGTTGCGGGTAAAAATAGAGCGGCCGCGCCAATGTTCTGCATAAAACTGGAAATAAAAGCCACTGTGGATGAAATCAATGCCATGATCCGGATCTGACTTTTCCCGGCAAGCTTGATGATATTTCTGGCAAAAATATTCATGACACCTGTTTTATCCAGGCCTTCACCGATTATGATAACCGCAATAATAGAAACAACCGCATTGGAACTTAAGCCGCTGATGGCATCAGAAGCGGTAATTACACCCGATAAAGGTAGAAGAACCATCATTAGAAGGCCGACCATATCAACTCTAACAATTTCGAAAACAAATAATAGTGTCACAAAAATTAAAAACCCGAAAACGATTATCATATTCGTGGTTATTTCAATGGGTGGAGTCATTTGAGCCTCAAGTTATCATCAAAGAATGTTTATCATATGTATGTAAGATTCCACCAATAGTCAAGAACCTTGCATGATCCTTTCCCATATTGTGGCCACTAAAGTTCAACCCATATAAAAAATTGTCCTCATTAATAAAAAATTGATCCTAAAAAAAAGAAGATTTGATTTTTGCCCTATATTAATATAAAAAATTATATGTTGTACTTCTCCTATCATAATTAATATAAAAGGAGGAACCGACAAAGCGGAGCTGCATCAAACCCTTTTTAGAAAGTTGCTGTAACCAATTAAAGAGACCTTTGAATAATGTTCGATTTTGTTTTATTGCAAGGAAGATTAAAATTATAACCGGAGTAATATATTGAATATTTTTAGGATTATCATTTTAGTATTCCATGGTAATTGGGCAAAAATGGGCATTATTCAAAGGTCTCTGGGTATAGGTTTGTTCAGTTCGATATGCGTAATGATGGTATCGCATAACCTCCCGGACCTGATCCATTAACTTGAACTTTGGGTTGGGTCGAAA
>JAAEKY010000939.1 GCA_024227235.1 Desulfobacteraceae bacterium
CCAGGATCTCTTTCATCAGGTCCGGATTCTTCAAAAAGGTCATGGCATATTTGACCTCTTCTTTGGTGGCCTTGGGGCCATCAATCTTTTGTTGTTTTGGCCGGAAGGTTTCTACAAGGATCAGCAGCTTGCCGATATCCTCCCGGATCAGTTCGACCGATGCTTTGAACAGATCCGCACACAGTTTTGCAAACCAGGTTCTTGACCTGGAGGAGTAAAGATCAATGGTGGTCAGTTCAAAAAGGGCATTGCCCTGAACATCCATGGATGCCTTTATGGTGGCTTTCAGCTGGGTATCACCCCTCTGGATCCCCTTGACCTGGTATTGTCTGTCCCCGTATCCTACGATAAAACCGTTTTCGGTTTCTTTATATAGGGATTGTTTTCTGGTGTTGATTTTGTCTGACTGTTCCAGGGACCGGGGGTTTGCAAGCTTGAGAAGTGTTTCAAACTCTTCCGGAGTGTGGCGGTTAAAATAGATGTTCACATCTTTTACCGGCAGACCAATGATATAGGATATGATTTCTTTTTCTTTTAACTGCAATGATACGGATTGCGCAGCTTTCTTGCCTGCTTCATCCGCATCAAATACAAGATAGGCTTCTTTGATTTTGCGGTTAAAGAAAAAAAGATGTTCATCTATCAGGCCGTTGGTGCCGTAGATGGGCATCACGTTTTTAAAGCCTTGGTCGTAAAGGGTTAAGGCGTCTATTATGGATTCTGTTAAAATGAGTGTTTGGGATCGTTTGGCCGCCTGGCGGTTAACCAGGCCATTACGTTTGCCGGGTAAATATAAATGCTTGATGCTGCAATCGTCGTCAATGTTCCGGCCGTAAAGATTGACCACAACTCCCTTATCATCATAAAGCGGGAACACCACACAGTTGCTGAACACCTCTTTACCACGGGTGTTTAATATCCCGATCTTCTTTAATGATTTGATAATTTCGTTATCTTCCGGGAGGATGTTTAAAAGCGTGGCATTGGCAAAGCCGGTGCCAAAATCCGTTAATGATTGGTTGTTTGTAATGCCCCTGTTTTTCAGATATTTCTGTCCCTGGGGATCTTCTGCAAAGGTGTGCTGATAGTAAGAGATAACCCGACCCAATAACTTTTGTTCCTTGGCGGTCAGGCCTTTTTTAGGGGATGTTTTTTTCTTTTTAACCGCTGCCTTTGTCTTTTTTGCTATAGGGATAACAGATCCATGCTTTTTTACAGATCCCTTAAAATCCAGATTAAAGTATAGATGGTCAAATTCAAAGATATCGCCACCTCGACCGCAGCCAAAACAGTTCCAAAGGTTTTCCTGGGGTGTGACGATAAAGGATGGGGTTTTGTCTTCATGATCCGGGAACGGGCATTTGCATACATACCCCTTACCGTTCTTTTTAAATGCACTGCCCGTGGATTGTTCAATATAAGCCTTTAAGTCTGTGCCGGTTTTGATGGTATCGATCCTGGCTTGTTCTATCATAGCGGGTTCTCCCTTGCTTGATTTGCCTGTTCTTGATTTCTTTGGGGAGATGCGATAGAAAAATAAAAACGATAACAAAGCGGTTTTATCCTTTGTGATCAGTTTTACCGGCCATCAACTGTTTGACTTTGGCGAGTTGGAGTTGATGGCCTTTTTTCTTTCAAAAGTCCCTTTTAAAAAACCCTGTCAAGATAAATATTGCAAAATAATTTAAAAAAGAATACATATCTTATATGTTTTGCTTGCTATCATTTATGATATTTTATGTCAAGGATATTTACGATGAAACAATCTCATATTAACGGCAGTTCCAAAAACCTGTGTTATAATGACTCCAACAGATCAAATATGGAGGATAAGAACATGCCGTTTTCAGAAAAACTGTCAAAAATGAGGAACGATAGAGGGTTAACCCAACAACAAATGGCCGCCATGATCGGTGTGGGGATTGCCCAGGTAAGACGATATGAAAAAGGCAACTCATCCCCAACCCTGGAGGTCATCAAAAATATAGCAAAAACCCTTGGTATCTCTGCTGATGAACTTATTTTTGATAAAGGTGAAGGGGTGCCGAACACCAGGATCATGGATAAAAAACTTTTGGAGCAGTTTGAGATGGTATCCAAACTCAACCCCCATGATAGAGAGGCAATCATGACCATCATAGACAGCATGATCATTAAAAATAGACTTGAACAAGTTATGCCAGGGTCTTCTGATGCTGCCTGGACCAACCAGATGCGCAAGGTTGTCAGCGGGTTCAGAGACAATGCCAAAGGCTATTCTGAGGATGATATTGACAGTCTTGTGGATGAAGCAGTGCAGGCGGTAAGATCAGAAAACTCCGGAGATAAAATTGGAGCATAAACTCAAGGCCGTCATTGACACCAATCTGTTTGTCTCAGGCCTGTTCAGCAAAGATACTGTTTCTTCAAGGCTCCAGGATCATTGGATCAACCTGGATTTTATCCTGGTGACTTCCATAGATATCATAAAGGAAGTCAACAGGGTCATGCACTATCCACGCATACAGCAGCGGTTCAACCCGGATCCGGAGAACATCAAGCGGTTCTTTAAGCTGATATTCCGCAAGGCTCTGATCACAAAGGACCACTACAAAACTGATCGGATCACAAACGATCCCACAGATAACAAGTTTTTGGCCTGTGCTCTGGAAGGCAAGGCCGATTATATCCTGTCACGGGATCCGCATTTGCGGAACCTTAAGCATTACCAGGGCATACAGATTATTGATGCGACTGCATTTGTGAATAAAATCAAGTAAGCTCCAACGAACTAAAACTTATATTTCAAGACCTGATCCTGGGTCCTTTTTTTATAGGCCGACAGAAGCCTATTCAACTTCAGGCATCTTCTCCGAAAAATTTTTTCACATCATGTTTATCAATGTATTTTAACATCTTCAGTCCGATGAAAGTACCGATAGGAAATCCAACTGATATTAAATACAAATAAAGTCTAAAACAATAATATCCCCACTTTTTTTTTAATAACACCCCCAATCCTATAACAAAATGAAAAAGTGAAACTGAAATTGCAAAAGACCTAAACTCCATTTTAAATGAAGTTCTTTCCGAAGAAGAGTGCACCAGTAAAATTATAAAACTCATCAAAACTAGACAATAGCCAAAAATTATAACTGGTCTTAATACATTGTTATTATGCATACTAATTATCCTTTAGTCTTGTAGGGAGCAACGTGAGGTCGTCGTGATTGTCCCCCATTCTTCACTGACAAGGCCTAAACCTTCACCACCCAAGGTAAAACCCCATCCTTTTTTCTCTCCAGTTATAGGATCAAAATATATGATTTTTGAAAGTACAAACCAAGTTTCAGAAGTATATTCTAAAGTACCAGAAAAGAAGTCTCTTGCATCACCGTAATAACGGATAAATAAAACGCCACCACCAACTCTTGATCCTTTTAAATCGTTAGGCTTAGATTCGCCAGTATAAGCTCCTATTTGGGCATGACCCATTGAATTCGGTTTAACCCCAAAATAAATTCCAGAACCATAATCTTTTCCGATTTGACTATTTCCCTCACGATAATCTGAAGCGTAGCCTCCACCTCCTTCGAGAGCAAAACCATCTAACCCATATGGATCAATCATATTAATGGGATTATTTTCAGTATAAACAAAAGGATTAATCCCCCCAGCCAATCCAATAGGATCAGGAGTAAGGTATCTACCCGTCATAGGATCATAGTACCGGTGCCAATTGTAGTGCAGGCTGGTTTCAGCATCAAAATACTGTCCCGGGAATCTGAGGTTGTTTTCTACAGTATTCAAAACCACATTCACAAAACCAAAGGGTGTATAATCTGCCTGCCACGCGACTGCTCCATTTTCATCTGTCATCATAATCGGGGTTCCAATATGACTGTTGTGATAATAATACACCTTGGCTTCAGGGTCATATATTTTACCAAAGTCTGCTGCCATTGCCGATAGATTGTTGCCATTGGAAGCTGCAAGATCTTCTCCATCTATATCACCATCCTGATCCAGATCTGTTGAACGATAATCAGCTGGACCATACACTAC
>JAAEKY010000940.1 GCA_024227235.1 Desulfobacteraceae bacterium
CATAGGCTCCTTACTAATCACCTTTTTTAGATATGATACTGCATAAGAAATCTGGTATTTATATAGGCAACACTTTGCTAATAATAGATTATAATCGGTTATTGAACCTTCATCCAACACACCCTTTAATTTCTCAAGCATATTTTCAGCCTTACTAACCTGCATATCAGATAGATACAAATCTGCAAGCATGAGTTTGAACCTGACGTTGTCAGGATTATTCTCTTCAAGTTTGAGTAATATTTTCAATGCTTTTTCCTGCATCTCAGCCTGCAAATAAAACTGGACAAGTCGAAGATTAAGTATTTGACTATCGGGATGTTTCTTCACTGCTATCAGAATAGCTTTTTCTGCCTGGGCATGCTTATTTAAAAGAAAATAGTAGTCTGACAACAAGAGAAGGTTAAAAGATCTAGTTAACTTCTTTTGTTCAACGTCCTTTATGATACTTTCTGCTTCCTCATCGCTCCCAGAGGCCTTTAAACATAAAGCTAACTTAATGGCTGCTCGAAGACTATTGTCATGCATGCTAATGGCTTTACGATAATGGTCCTCTGCTTTTTTCAAATCGCCAGAAATCATATGAAAGTCGCCATGTAAGATATAATAATTAGCGTCTTTATCAAGGAAATCATCAACCTCCTGTATTTTTTTTTTAGCCTTGGCATTGTCACCGTTTATTAAGCAAATTCGAATGAGCTCTTTTTGGATATCTGATTGTCGAGGATTTATTTTAACCGACCGACCTAAGAACTCTTCTGCTTTGTCAATGTTTGACAGTTTTAGATAAGCCTTTCCTGCCTTGGCATAAAGCATTGAATTTTCAGGATATTTTTCAATTGATTTTTGCCAAAAAAGAATTGCTTTTTTGTAAGATTTTTCTTTGAATGCTATATCCCCTTTTTCCTCTGGTGTATAATTATCTTTTTCCAAACAGCCTGAAATCAACAACATCAAAATAAAAAAAATATTAATTACACTTTTATAAATATTAGATTTCATATTTTCCTTTTCAAGGAAGTCAAAGAAATAATAAAAATGACAAA
>JAAEKY010000941.1 GCA_024227235.1 Desulfobacteraceae bacterium
GCGTTCTGCTTTTCTCTGTGCTTGCGGTTTTGGTCATCGGTATCTTTTATGGCGCTTACCGAGGGCCTTGGGACAAGAGCTTCCGAAACCGTATGGAACAAAGATTCGGATCGTTCCAGAAAGAACTTTCTTCCCGAATGCAAAATGATAAAATGACGCTGATTTGCGGACAACCTTTGTCGACAGAAAAACTCAAACTGATATACCATGGTCTTGAAAAGGGCCGGCTGAAAATAGCGATCTATATTTTAGAACTGGATCCCGAATCAGCCTATCACTATCAATTGCCAATAAAAGAGGCCAAAAAGGGATTCAGAATTGGGGGACAGAATTTTGTCCTGGAATCATATGGGAAAAACCAAATCCAACTTCGCTTGAGAAAAAATCAAGGGGAAAGTTAAGGATCTATGATCATTCCGATAGTGACGTCTGCATTTGTGTTGCTTGGTTTGATTGGATTTATATTTCTATTCTACGCTGTCTGGAGGATGATGAAATCCACCCAATCCATTGAAAAATTAGTTAAAATTATTGAACAAAATATAAAATTAGCCCAAGATGACTCCCGCAGCCGATAAGTATCATGAACTGAGCAGCGCCTGAGATGTTTCATAACTCCCTTCGGATTTCTTATTTGTTTCGTATTGCGTGCTTCGAATTTTAAAATTTATGATCCAGTGCGAATAGCATTTGCATAACCAATACAGCAATCCTTTCCGACAAAGAGGTATAATACCTCAGCATTCGATATACTTATATCAATATGGTTAGCCTTTATAAACTGATAACATTTTAGACATCAAGGAGGTTGGAAATGAAAAAAGATATTAAAGTTGGCGACAAGGCTTCACTGAGCAAGGTATTTACCCAAGAGGATGTGAACCAGTTTGCCAAGATCTCGGAAGACTCAAATCCGATTCATCTGGACGAGAAATTTGCAGCGGCTTCTGTATTCGGGCAACGAATCGTCCACGGAATGCTGGTCGCCAGTTTGTTCTCC
>JAAEKY010000942.1 GCA_024227235.1 Desulfobacteraceae bacterium
ACGTTCTGAATAAGGAATAGCTTCCATGCTGAATTTCAACCTCAAATCTACAATCGGAATCACCTTACCGCGCAAATTGATTACGCCTTTCACAAATTCCGGAGTTCGCGGAACCGATGTAATGGACATCATCCCGATAATTTCTTTTACTTTGAGAATGCCGATACCATACTCTTCCTCATCAAGTGTGAATGTAAGATACTTTCCAAGCCGGGTTGTTGTTGCCTTAATGGCCTGATCCATGTCCTTTGAAGACTGATCCATTTTGCATTCCTCCTTTTTGATAAACGATATCTGTTTTTTAAATCTATTTGCGATAAAAAATTATGATTGTATCAATAGCTGTCTTTTTGAAATGATTTCGGTCTATTCTTTATTTTTAATGTGATCGAGAATTAATTTAAAATTTTTGGTTTCAATGGGCTTAACCATATAATATAAAATACCCTGATTCCTGACTTTTATTTCCAGTTCTCGTGAATTGTGCCCGGTCATGGTAATGATACCAATCTCTGAATTAATATTTTTAAATTTTGGAATTAAATCATACCCTTTATAGTCAGGAAGCATGATATCTAAAAGAATCATATCAAATGAATTGTCTTTAAAAATCTGTAGCGCCTTCTTACCGGTGGCTGCCGATTTTGATGTGTGCCCCCATTTGTTCAATATTTGGGTGATATATTTGGTGATTCTCGGTTCATCGTCAACTATTAAAATTTTCATTATTCCTCCGGGATTTATTTTTAATAGAGCAATATCAGTGCCAAAAAATTGAGATAAAATTTAACCAACTGAAAATACTGTAAATTTTTTCTTCAGTGCTAAAAATGTATAGTTTTGATATAAAATGATTATGTTTCAGATTTGGAACATAAAACTGGGATAACATAGATAACTAATTGAAATTAATTAAAATTATAGAAAATGTTTCAAAAATGTTACATATGTTTCAATTTTAAATCATATTCCTTGATTTTTCTAAACAAAGTCGTTCTGGACATCCCTAACTGGGCAGCTGTATTAGCCCTGTGTGAGTTGTTTGCCTTTAGCGCTTTAAGTATCCGCTCTTTCTCATGAATCTTGACCGTCTGACTTAAATTTAGATGCTCATCGTGACTGGATTCATAAGATTTTCTATCAATAGTCTTTTTTTTGTCTTTATTTAAATTTATTAGCTCAAACTGCCCTGTGGAAAAAAACCTAAGCAGTACATTCTGAAGTTCGCGAATATTGCCAACCCAGTCATATTCATAAAATTTACTTATGATGTTGTCTGGAACTTTTTTAAACTGGCTTTCCTTAGAAAACATCCGGGTGAAATGTTCTACAAGAAAAGGGATATCTTCTTTTCGGTTCCTTAACGGGGGCAGGTGGATGGGGATGACCTGGATGCGATAATAAAAATCTTCCCGCATGTTACCTTTAACGACTTCCTCTTTTAAATCTTTATTTGTTGCAGCAATAATACGAAAATTTGACATGTGTGTTTCGACACTTCCAATAGGCGTGTATCCGCCGCCATCAACAGCTCTTAGTAACTTGACCTGTAAATTAAGAGGCAGATCTCCAATTTCATCCAGGAATAGTGTTCCATTATCTGCTATATCCAGAAACCCATGTTTGTCAATCGCAGCACCTGTAAAGGCCCCCTTTTTGTATCCAAAAAATTCACTTTCCATTAACGGTTCAGGAATGGCGCCGCAATTAATCGTTACGAATGTTTCTTTCTCTCTTCTGCTCAAGTCATGAATCGCCCGGGCAACAAGTTCTTTTCCGGTTCCTGATTCACCATATATGGAAATGTTTGCATCAGAATTGGCAGCAGTTAAGATCTGGTCATAGACACGCTGCATGATTGAACTTGCACCCACGATATTATGGAAACGAGATCGCTCTTTTAACGAGGATCGAAGTAAAACATTCTCATTTCGTAGACTACTTGCCTCCTTTCTCGATGACATTTCTTTTTCTTTATTCTCAGTAATATCCCTGAGGGTGCACAATAATGCAGGCGAAAAATCCCAATCTATTACATTCCGTTTTTCTTCGACCCAGATTTCATTACCATTTTTTGAAAGCAGCTTATATTTAATTGCAGCAGGAGTATTTTCAGCATCAAATACTATACTTTTACTGTATTGATCAATATGAGTTTTACTTATAAAACGATGATATCTTTTCCCAATAAGATCTTTTGAAGTAGCATACCCAACCATTGTTGAAAAAGCTTGATTAACGAAAGCGTATTTATTGTTTTGAATGATTATTATCCCATCAGCAAATTGCTCTGTTAACAGCTGATATCTTGTTTCAACTTCTTGTAATTTTTTAGTTCCCTGTGTCCTTTCAATAATTTTTCCGACTCTTTCACATACATTATAGAGAAGTGTTCGTTCTTCATCTAAAAACATTTTTCTATCAGAAGGCAGCTTGTTTTTTATAAGAAATATTTCCAAATATCCTGCTTCCTGTTCGTGCACATGAATTGGGAAAGATAGTTCCCACTTTGTTTTTTTAAAAGTGTTACTTTTATACACTGAATCATTTATGGATATTTTTGCGCATGTGATATCTGGAAATTGAAAACTTGGTGGAATAATATCCACAATGTGCTGCATTAAGAGTTCTATAGTAAAATTTTTAGTTTCAACAATTTTAGATATTGAATAAAGGCAATTCAGTTCCTTGACACGTTCTTCTAATTGATAGGATATTTTTTGCAGTCTATCCTCGTTATTTTTTTGTCCGGTGATATCTGTAAAGACAACAGCGCACTGTTTGTATTGAGTCTGATAAGCATTAACTTTATACCATTTTTTTAAGGTTGTACTAAATTCTTCAAAGCATTCAGCTGTACCGGAAAGTGCCACTCTGCCATAGCGTTCAATCCAAATCGGTTCATTATTTAATATATTACTGACTTTTTCACCAATTATCTGCTTGCGGGTAAAACCTGTTAAGTTCTCGGCTGATGGGTTCATTTCAAGAAATATGAAATCACAAGGTTTGCCAGAAGCATCAGTGATAATTTTAACTAAAACAAACCCCTCATTCATATTTTCAAACATCAAACGAAATTTTTCATTCTCTAAAGCAAGATCATCCATTTTGTCTTCCAATATCCTTAACTTTTATTCGATCTCGACATCAGTTGATTCGGTAACCCTTGAAGTCTATACTTTTGGAAAATAATATAGAAAAGTCAAGTTTTTTAAACAGTTCTGCCCGGATCACACTTGAACACCTTAACCCTTTTGGGTTCATAAGCAATAATCATACAAAAAAAATGTAAATTTAATATTATAGTCTTTGCAAGAAAGAAGTAACACAACGGGTGTGTCAAAAGGGAATAATTATAAAAATTTATTGATAATTCAGCCTATTAAAAAATATTATAACTTTAAAATTTTCTTCAAAAAAGGAATAATCAGTCGAAAATTTCTTTTATTGCTGAAAGAAGAATATTATTATCAACGGGTTTGGCAAATGCCCTGACCGCACCAAGTTTTGAAGCAATATTTAAATACGTTTTTGGATCACCAACCCCCCCCCCGGACATAGCTATAATTTTTACATCCGGATTGATTTTTTTTAATTCACTGATGGTTTCCAGCCCCTCTTTTTCAGGCATGATAAGGTCTGTTATTGTCAAATCCGGATGATGTTTTTTAAACAACTTGATCCCTTGATTTCCATCAATGGCCTCTATCACTTGAAATTTATTTCTTTCCAACAGCTTTATCAGCATCGTCCTGATCGGAGTCTCATCATCGATAATTAGAATTTTTTTCATTATTCCCTCTGTTATAAGTGATTTGTTTTTTTAAAAAAAAGTTCAGATATCTATCAGGGTGTCCCATTTTTAAAGAGGTCGGTGGAGAGTATAACGGCTTCTGCAACTTCGCGGATAGATTTTCTTGAATCCATACTTTTTTTTCGTATCCAGCCATAGGCTTCATCACCTGCCATCTTGCGATTATCCATCAGAATTTCTTTGGCCTGCTCTATCTTTTTTCGGGCTTCTAATTCTTCCTGGATAACCCTTGTTTTTACCATGAGTTCAGTATTGACAATTGCCACCGCACTTTGATTGGCAACCGCTCTTAAAAGGTTGACTTCAGTATCAGAAAAGTCATGAGGTGAGGCTGTAAAACAGTTGAGGACCCCAATGACTTTTTCTTCTTTGGTGATTAAAGGGATACCGACCATAGAGACCAGGCCCAGCTTTTTGGCCATTTCTTTTTCTTTAAATCGGTCAGATTCTAAAACATCATTCAGGATTAAAGGTTTTTTATGGGTAACAACATATCCAACAACGCCTTCGTCCAGATTTAGAGATCGATCCTTTATATAATCCGGAGAAATGGACTGGGTGGCCTTGAGGCGGATTTTATGCGGTTTTTCTTCCTCGTTGATAATCCATAAAGAACAAATTTCAACACCGGTAACCTTGGCCGTAACCATGACAATTAATTTTAAAAGATCTTCTATAAAAAGATCTGAAGTAATGGCCTGACTTATGTCCGTTAATGCCTTAATATATCCATCATATGTGTCTTCTTGTTTTTCCATAATACCCTTATACTAACCAGAAATTATGATTCATCGTCAATAGGAAAAAAAATATTTGCCTTTTTGCTTTAGCTTTTTTTACAAAGCAGCATTGGGTATTAAATCCCATATCCCGCATGGGCAGGCACCCTTACAGAACCCACATCCAATGCATAGGTCTTCATTTACTTTGTACTCAAATTCTTTTTTCTTAACTTGAATTCTTTCAATCGCACCTTCGGGGCAAATGGCAACACAGATACCACAATCTCTGCATTTCCCGCAGGAGGCACAATCGGCACCACAATCAGCCAGAGTATCAGCAACCTTTTTTGGATCGTAATATTCGAGACTGATTCTTTGCGTATCCACTTGAGGAAGTAAGTCTTCTTTATCAAGACTTTTTCCCAAAATGATTTTATCGATGTTTTGTGCAACCCTTCTACCTGCCCCAATGGCATCGGTGATAAGACCTGGACCCACAACATCTCCAATTGCAAAGACTTTTGGATCTGAGGTCTGGTTGAATTTATCGACGGCAACAAATCCGTTTTCAATCGTAATGGTGTCATCAAGGAAACTAAGATCAGGCACATCTCCTATAGAGATAACTATGGTATCTGCCTTTACCACTTCACCATCCTGAAGCACCAGCCCTTTTTTTGTAATTTCTTTAGTAAAACAAGGCCATTTAAATAGGGCACCAACAGCCTGTGCATCTTCTTTTTCTTTTCCAAAGGCCAATGGTTTTTGTATGTCAACCAAGGTAATATCTTTGGCCCCCAAACGATGCGCTTCTGTTGCAACGTCACACCCCACGTTACCGGCGCCGATGATCACTACTTTTTTTCCAGGTTTTGCTTTGTTTTTCTTTGAACTTTTCAGAAAATCATTGGCAGAAATTGCTTTCTCAACACCGGGGATGGGTAATGATCTTGGTTTTTTTGCACCGGCAGCAACAATGGTAAAATCATAATCCGTTTTAATTTTAGAGAATTTTTTGTCATTGATCTTTTGTTTTACTTTAATATTGGGGATTAATTCCTTAATTCTTTTAAGTTCTGCTTTCAGTGTCTCTTTTGGAATTCTAGAGCCTGGAATAATAGAAGAAATTTTTCCGCCAATCGTATCGCTGGTTTCAAATAAAGTCGTAGTATGGCCTTTTAGTGTTAAATGCCAGGCAGTAGAAATACCGCCAGGACCGGACCCAATTACCGCAATTTTCTTTTTGCTTTTTTTAGCAGGCTTGGGAAGCTTTACATTTTCTCCTGCTTTTCCTAATAGCCTGATATCAATGGGTGACATATAATTTAGGTTTCGGGTGCAGGATGCCATGCACGGACTGGGACATAGATATCCGCAAACCGTTGCAGGAAAAGGAGTATATTCTAGGCCCATACTGATAGCCTCATCAATATTATCGAGCCTGACCATATTCCATCTTTCCTGAACAGGAATACCTGTAGGGCAGGCTGCCTGACACGGCGCCATATATCTTCCCTGTTCCCACACAGGAATATATCGTCTCAAGTCACCCCTTGTGATGAGAGGGATCATCTCTTTTTGGGTTGCCTGCAGGTCACCAATAAGACCGCCTGGGCCAAGTTCTTTATCCCAGGTCTGTTCTCTGAACTGTGACATGCTTGTTGTTTCAGGTGCATCTGTTTTTTCCTGAGGAGATTTGGCGATTAGTAACTGCCATTGAGAGCGGTCTGAAAATGATTTTAGCAGTTTTTTTTTGTCAATTGTATTAAGGAAAATTTTTAGATTTGACACAAGCCAATTCCACTCATCATCAGAAAGTAAACCAAGCCTGGCATCTTTTTGAGAAAATCCTTCAACATTTCCCCTGACAAAGATTTTACCCCCCACCATTCCGACAAGGGGTCTATAGCCTAATATCTGATCCTGTGGATCTGAATCCTGGCCACAGATGACGGCGATTCCACCGGCCATAAATTCTCCAAAATAATCTCCGGCAGATCCTAAGACCCAAAGTTCAGGTGGCTCAAATCTTGGATTCCTTTTGGTCATGGTCATACCGCGGGCACCAATAGAGCCGGCAATATAAACTTTGCCCTGGGCTGCACCATTCATAACGCCATTGGACGCGTGACCATGAACAATAATCTGGGCACCTGCGTTGAGCCATCCAACATCATCTGAGGCCGGGCCCATTACTTCAATTAAGGTATTTACATTGCCAAGAGATCCAACCCTTTGACCGGATTGACCGGTTATTTTAATGTGAGTATTATCCGTTCCGGCATCCCAGAGCCGTCCGCCTATACCATGCTGGCCATATCCTTCAATTTCAATGTTTCTACGGCCATTTTTAATATGGTGATGAATCGTTTCTTCTAAAACTCTGGAAGAAATTCTTTTGTCCTCTTTCTTGCCGGATAATTTAATAAATGCGTCTTTTTTCATTTATACTCCTCCTTACACCACATACTTTATACTGAGGCGTTCTGCAGCAGCATAGTCATCGATTCCCAGGGCATCTGACATTCCAATAGGAAGGGAAGTGGATCGCCCCAGCGGCGCCACAATTTTCTTTA
>JAAEKY010000943.1 GCA_024227235.1 Desulfobacteraceae bacterium
CACTAGTGCACGGAGGCACAAATTTCCAGACCATTTAAAAAGTCTGATAAAATAAAAAACTCACATAAAAAATAAACGTAATAAATTATGAAAATAGAACTTTCAAATACTGAACGTCAAGAGCTAAGAAAAATGGCAACTAAACGCAACAACTCACATGCTCAAGTTGTCCGTAGTCGAATCATATTGTTATCTGATGAAGGGATTGGAACTCGTCAAGTCAGTAAGAGATTAGGGATTTCCCGTGATACTGTGCAAAGATGGCAAAAACGATGGGTTGATTCTAAATTTAAAGATGTAAGAGAACGCTTAAAAGATGTTCCTAGACCTGGTGCACCTGTTACATATACCCCTGAACAAATTTGTGCGATTGTCGCTTTAGCTTGTGAACGTCCTTTAGATTGTGATTGTCCTATAACTCATTGGACTCAAGAAGAATTAGCGAACGAAGCGATAAAACGTGGAATAGTTAAATTTATCTCACCTCGTTCAGTGGGACGCTTTCTAAATGAAGCTAACTTGCAACCTCATCGTGTACGTGGTTGGTTAACTCCCAAACGGGATGACAATTTTGAAGAAAAGTGTCTTGATATTTGTGAGACTTATCAAAAAGCGATAAAACGAAATGAACAGGGAGAAAAAACCTTTTCAATTGATGAAATGACAGGAATTCAAGCATTAGAGCGAGCGGTAGAGACGAAACCAATGAAACCTGGTAAACCAGAGTACCAAGAATTTGAATATATACGTCATGGTACGCAAACACTTATAGCTGGGTTTGATATTGCTACAGGGCAGGTTATTGGTGAAGTTTCTGATACCCGCACGGAAAAAGATTATGCCGATTTTGTTGAAGACGTGATTTTAAGTGAACCATCTGATACTAAGTGGCACATGGTCGCTGATAATTTAAATACTCATGTCTCAGAATCAATGGTGCGATTAGTTGCTCGTGAAAGTGGGGTTACAGATGCTCTTGGCATAAAGGGTAAAGAAGGAATTCTTAAATCAATGGCAACAAGAGAAGAATTTTTGCGTGATCCAACTCATCGTATCGTCTTTCATTTTACCCCAAAACATTCTTCATGGCTTAACCAAATTGAAATGTGGTTTTCTATTTTGGCACGAAAAGTGATTCGACGTGGAAATTTTGCTTATAAAAATGACTTAAAAAACAAGCTCAATGCGTTTATTAACTATTTTAATGAAACGATGGCTAGACCTTTTCGATGGACTTATCAGGGAAAGCCTTTAGCTGCTTGAAAGGGGGTCTGGAAATTTGTGCCTCCTTGCACTAGTAAAATCAATAGGGTTAGACTCGATTGACTTTGTTCACGATACTCGAAGATTTTCTATCTCCACCCTTATCTTTTGGCTTAGCTTGGCGATTCAGTTGTTCTATTGATTCTTTAAAATAATCATTACCCAATACCCAAGCCAGTTGCCATTCTTATCTCATCAAGTGTTGACTCTGGTATTCAAAAAGTATGCAGTCTCTCCTGTTGTGCCTAAAGCACTATATACTTTAAACATTCAAGTTTTCGGATTTTTTTGAATAGCGATTTTTTTCAAAAATCGGATTTCTTTA
>JAAEKY010000944.1 GCA_024227235.1 Desulfobacteraceae bacterium
AAGAGATCTTCTAAGGGAAGGCCGTGTTCAGGGGTGTCGGGGTGAAGGGGGAATGCCCGCCATTTGACATGTACATCATACTCTTTTTCTAATTTTTCAATACTCCCGGTAATGAAGTAACACCACGGTCAGACGTAGTCTGAAAATATTTCAAGCTCTAAAGATGAAGACATGATTGCTCTCCTTTTATTTAGTCATTTTTGTGAATATAAGCATGATTATAAAAATTGCTAAAAAAAATTCCATCCACCACAACATCATGGTGCCTGGTTAATATTCAAAAAATCCCGGAATTTTAATAATAGGCTGGGCTTTTGATTCCTGAGTTTGGGGAGAGGACGTATAGACAAAGTCTGCGGTGTGAAAAGTCAAAGATAAATGATACTTTATTAAAAATCACCATGTAACCCTGAAGCCCTTAATATATGAATCTTTGACTTTCAGGAATGATCAGATTTGATGATTACATGTTTCGCTTACCATCTTAACGTGACTCTTGATACTCAGTCTGGGTCCTTGAACCTTAAGTAAAGCTTATTTTTTTTCAAAGAGACAAACCTGTAAAGCGTATTATTAATCATGATACCTTTACTAAAAGATTCTTTGGTAAGGCTCAAAGAATAAGGAATATTTGGATCAAATTCAAGAATGTACTGTTCCAGGTTGACTTTTCCCTGGGAAACTCCTTTGAATACCAGGCATGTGTTGTTTATAAAAATTTTTTCATCTTTTTGAAGAAGAATTTGGTCTGCGGGAATTTGTTCAGCATCGCTTTTGGATTGATCGTGGATAGGTGGAATATTTTTATAGTATTTATCTCTAAATATCTGGTACGGTTTTACTATACTGGTTGCAGAATTGTAATAGGCTATGGAAAATGCAAAAATAAAAGGTAGGAGTACGATAATTATACCCCAAAACTTTCTATCATCTGCATATGGATCTGGCATTTACGTTCCTTTTTAATCCAATAGTTTCAGGTTGTGCTCTTGAAAGAAGACAATATGAAACCAGGACGATCAAACAGTAGAAAAATTAGTTCAACAGATACAGCGTTGATTTAAATTATTGACAGGTAGACCAAAAAAAATCAAGATTTTCTTTGGGGTATTAAACATTGACCAAAAGTGATAAAGCGGTCATCCATAAAATTAAAGTAAAGGAGCAAGTCTACGCTGGTCCCCAAAAACCGAACTTATAGACTTATCTGGACATGTGTCCATAAGTTTATTTTCTAATCTTTTTTTGCACTAAAAAGAAGGGTTTATTGAACGTAAAGAAAAGTATAGGTTTTTGGACAGATTGTATTTTTTTCATGGATAAAAATTTATAATACCTCTGCGTGGAAAAATTTCTTGACAATCTGTCGTCTATGGGCGACAACACAAATCATGACATACGAAATCGAAACAACAAATATTTTTAATAAATGGTTTGCAAGAATTAAAAACCCACAATACAAAGCAAAATTTTTAGTCCGGGTTGACCGTGTTCGAGCTGGAAATTTTGGGGACCATAAAAGACTTGAAAATAATTTGTTTGAATTGCGTTTTTTCTTCGGCCCCGGCTTCCGTGTTTACTACACCATTAAGAACAACAAAATTGTTTTGGAGAATCTACCATGAAAGTAACAACTAAAAAATGGGATACCAGCGAACATTTAGACAGCCCGGAAATGATCCGTGAATACTTAAAGGCCGCCCTTGATGAAGGTGACACCGAACTATTAATGATCGCTCTTGGCAACGTCGCAAAGGCCAAGGGGATGACCGAAATTGCAAAAAAAACAAAACTTAACCGTCAAAGTCTTTATAAAACTTTATCCTCAAAGGGTTCACCAAAATTTGAGACTATTTTAAAGGTATTGCAAGCGTTTAATTTAAGATTGACTATTGAACCCACCGGTCAATAATCAAAGAGCTTCACGTTTTGCAAGAAAACGACCGTTTGTTTTTACTTTTCTTTAGAATTATTTTTTTGGGATATTGCTTCCGGCTTAATAAAGCTTATACTGTTAATAATAGTCTGGTCCCTGAAAAACTGCATTTTGATACTTTCGGATTTCGAATAGCCCACTCTGAAAATCTTTCCCGCTTCACAGTAAGTTGGAATGATTTTTGTGTCCGGACCACTTGGGAAGATCATCCATAATCTCTACGACCCGCATGTCATAAAAAATATGGCAGGTTGGTTTGAATGAATCCGGCACCTTTGTATGATGCCCGAAATTAAACAACTCTGGGAAGGCAAGCCACATTCTCCGCCCTTCGTCGGCAATTGGAGTACCACACCTGCCGCATCTAACCTTGCAGGGCAGAATCCGTTCATGCCTATCTTGCTCGCTATTAAAAAAAACCAGGTGATTCAAACCAGCAGTTAATTTCACATGGCGTTTGTGAAAGATGGCGGCCCATTGCATGGGGGCAGCATGTAATTTTTGGCAAGCAAGGCAATGACAAATTTTTGCATCAACGGGATCTTTGCTCACCTCGTATCTAACGGTTCCGCAGAAGCAGGTGGCTTTATACTTGGGAATAAACACGGCGTCTTCAATGGACGCATATTCGGGTCCGAATCGGTTCTCCATTAAAAATATCTATCCTGTTTATTGGTTTGATTTTTTTTTATTCAACCGCACTATTAGACCTATTTTAAAAGGACATGTAAAGACAAAAAATTGAGTTAAAACAAAACCTACTTAGGGGATGGTTCCTTCTTCCACTAAAACTCTCTTTCTAAATTTGGGTGACCTAAGAACTGAAAAAAGAAGTGAACGCCATTATCAACAAGGATTTGGGTGTTTGATTATAGACATAGTCTACACTTTTATTTATAACTTTAACAT
>JAAEKY010000945.1 GCA_024227235.1 Desulfobacteraceae bacterium
TCAATCCTTAATCACTAATCAAGGTTTGACCCCAGTTCTGACCCTTTCTATCTGATCTGGCTTCAACTTGTTAATAAAGTTCTTGATGTTTCTTTCTATTTTTTTCCCGACCCTAAATTCAAACAAATATAAAAATGCGGTAGAGAGAAAAACAGCAAGAATAACAACAGACATGATCAAAGGTGCCATCAAGAAAAAATAAATAACCACTGTAAGTAAATAAAACGGCAATAAGACAAAAAAAACTAAATACAGCCGCCTTATGTATATTCTAATAGCCTGATTTAATGGATATTCTATTGGGGTTCTGTCGTATAAATTATAAGCTTTGTTAATGTATTCCTTTTTTCCGAAAAGTGACTCATTTTCCGACTTGTTTTTCCAAGCGACACCACTTCTATTAATAAAGATGGTTTTCAAATCAAGATAAATGAAATAGCAGAATGATATTAAGAAAATTCCGCTCAATGATATGGTGTGAATTTTCATGAGAAGATTATCAAGAGAGTTGTTTTCATAAATTAAGCCAAGTAGTAACACGTTAATATTTTTAATAAATACTATCAGGAAGAAGACAAGCACTATATTCAATATCATAGAGCCGAAAAACAAAATTGAGTCCTTAAAAATATCTTTTGAGTTCATCCTAATCTCCAGATAAAAAATTCAATTTTTCGCTTTGTTCTATTCAGTATCGGGATCATTATCGGATTGTCCATCAGCACTATCGCCGTCTGCCTCGTTTTGTCCTTGAGATTCACTCTTTGTGCCTATTTGGTCCACCAAATTTTCCGTAAGCCCTAAGGCTTTTTTAGCTGCTTTTTTAGCTTTATTTGGCAAACCCTGCGCTGTTTCTGGAAGATTTGTTATCGTGTTTATCGTATTTGCTATTTGAGGCTGTTGAACCGCCTCAATAACTCCGATAGCGACTTTTTCGGGAGTCAAAGCGGCAGCGGCAGCGGCAGTGAATCCTTTCCCTGTTACCGCTGCAGCACCTGCAGCACCTAACGCAGCAACAGTCGATACCCCACTTATTTTAGCCGTACTTGCAAGAGTTTTGTTAACACTTTTATTTGCGCTTTGTTTAGTAGTTTGATCAGATTTTAATGTTGCGACTTTCTCTGCTGCTTTTACACCTAAATACCCTACCGCGAAACCTACTGCTTTTGCAGTGATAACACAACCAACAACAACAGCCGCTGATACAATAAAATGACCATCTGGGTCTGTGTATTTAAGCGGGTTATTCCTTGCATACGTGTACCGGTCTAACAACTGTGGATCGTACCAGCTTGGAATAATAGAATCAGCCGATATGAACAGTCCAAGCACGGGGTCGTACAATCTTGCATCATAGTTATACAGGCCCGATGCTTTATCGTATTCCTGGTCCGTAAATTTATAGCTGGTAACCCAATGTCATTAACTTAACCGATCGGTTTGTACTGTAGGAAGAATTTTCTTGAATTCACTTTATGGTTTCGCGGATATTTTCTTCCAGGTCTGATCGGCTCTATGGTTCTTTGAAATATATTTTGCAAATCAGAGATTAAGCATCTGATCTTTTTACCAGTTTCATGGAACAGCAATGCAATTGCACCCTTACTTTTTGAAAGTGCCTGGGTAAAATTGATTTGATATTCATATGCTCTGTGGTTGCCATTCTTTTCCAAAGCATCTTTCAATGGAAAAGTCATAATGGAAACGAGATTTTTCACAAAGATTTTTGCGTGAAAATCCTGATAGACCGACAGGACGGATTTTCCTGAAAAGTTTTCCATATCCATTCGGCATTTTATGGTCTTGTAATCTTCTTCAACAGGCCATCTTTTGTGGTACAGGTCCTGGAATATGTTGATCGGATAACGATCCGTATCGATCAATGAGGTAATAAGGATCTGAACTTTGCCTTTGTTTTTAATGCGAACCATCCGCAGTTTCAATGGCATTGTGCCCAACTCCATTTCTTTGCATTGAGCTGTAGAGGTTGAGGGTATGGTTAAATGAATGACCTTTTCAGATAAGCCGGAGTAGAAAAACTCTCGTACAGCCTTCCACTTTGTGCAGGATACACGGGCACAGAAATCGGTATTCATCGAAAGGATCATGTTGAAAAGCCACCATGCCGGATACCCCCTGTCGAGGAGTATCAGATCTTTTGGCATCGATTTTAGCAAATGTTGGGCGGCAAGTTCCCGTTCACCGAACCTTTTTGGTTTAATGATGGCATCGATGGTGAGCTTATTGAGAACATCGTAAAGCTGGGATATTCTGGCCACGGGCGAAGGGGCTCCCTGGCGGCCATTCCAGACGCCAAAGTGCTGTGAGATCGCTTCTGTTAATGGTAGACGCGTGGTTGATCCATCAATGGCCAGCAGGCGAAAGCCGAACCATGTACGCGGTTTGAAGTGCTTTTCAAAATAATTGACCATATGCAGGTTTAATTCAGCAAAGGCCTCAAACTTCAATTTCATTCGTGCTTTTGTCAACGCAGCCTTTGAAACAACACGCCGGGCCACATCGAAGCGATGAATGATTTGAAAGAATTTATCCAGCTCATCCTGGTATGAGCCTTTGACAAAGTTGAGTAAAAAGGCGATCAAAACGTGGAAGGGAAGTTTTCTTTGACGGCTAAAGTCTTTTTCGGATTGGCGGCTGCGGGCGATAAAGTCTGGTGAAATTATGATTTGTCTAATAAATTCAATTAACTTGGCACATGTATTGAAAATCAGGTTTCGTGCCAACTGCAGCAATATTTTTGATAATATTCGACATGGTATGCTCCTTTCGTAATGATAAATAGGTGTTATTATTGAAAGTGAGTATATCATGTCGATCCTTTTAAATCAACTTAATTAGCAATATATTAAGATAGTTAGGCTGTTTGAATCTGTCTTAAGTTAATGGCATTGTATTGGAAGTTATACAAAATGAAGCTGAACAGGGGTAACTGTTCACGGGGTTAAAATGACCAATGTGTTGTAAACTACCGAACAGTAA
>JAAEKY010000946.1 GCA_024227235.1 Desulfobacteraceae bacterium
AGATGTGTTGTGCAAAGGTCTCATTTTAGATATTCTTTTACCAAGACTCGCTACTGGTGAATCTTGGCGTTAGCCATCATGAATCAACTCACGCTTCTATTGAATCTATCTGGATGAAAGGAAATTATTATGAGTATTAGTACGACTATCTACTGTGTGGATTGTATCTTAGAAGCACCAGAAATTGGCGATCAAGGTTTTATTGGTATGCCTTCATTAGATGAGAAAATTGTACCTAAACATAAGGATTATGATGTTCTACAAAACTTTGGTTCGATATATCGAGCTCTAAGCGATATTAATCTGGTCACATACGAACTTGAATCATTTCATAGATTTCTTAAAGAACATGAAGGGCACAGCATTCACCAATCTTTTGAAGGAAACGATGACCCGTGGCCAGATAAACTTAATGACTATTACAGTGAACATTTAGAAATACCTGAATATAAAATCAGTGATGAAGGTTTTGTTAATGGACGATTTGAATTAAGCGCAGGTGAAAATACTTTAGTAACCTCCGATGAGGAATTGTTTTTATCATTGGAAAAGAAAATACTATCAAAAGCCGATATTAAAAATTTCAAAAAGAGGATTTCAAAAGTTTATGAATGGGCAGGAAATTTTTTTTGTACTTTTGGTGCTCTCGACCCTTATGGTGACTTAGGTAAGATTGTCACATTTATAGACGAATTTGGAAAAATTAAAGGCGGTATAACAGTTCAGATAACGAAATAATTCATCTGCAAAATGAAAAAGGAATGGCTAACAAGGCTAATTCAGCCGACGCCAAAACCCGCGCGGCTGATTAGCAACGTTAAATTCAAATGGATATCCAATGAAATTTATTTTTGTCATTGTCATTAATTTTTTGCTTGTTTTTCCGTCTGCTTTAAATGCAAAAACTAATTGCTCGAAAAACATCTTATGCATAGAAACTATAAAAATGAAAAATGAAGTTAATTTTTATGCCATAAATAAAAAACTTTATAAAGTTTCTTTCAGAATAAACGTTACAAAACAAAATATGGAATCAGATATTATTTTTCCAGCAACCTTTGTCTTAAATGGCTATGAAAGAAGATTCCTCTTTTCTTTAAAGTTTGGGAGAGAAAAATGGAATTACAACTACCATTATGACTGGGAAAGAGGAGATATGGGTGCTGAGCACGAAGAAGACTACATTTATAGGTTACCGTATTTAATTGGAAGCAAATTTAGAATATCACAATCATGTAATGGGGAATTTACACATTTTGGGAAATCTCAATATGCAATTGATTTCAAAATGCCAGTGAACACACCAATTTGTGCTGCAAGAGAGGGTATAGTTGTTGATATAAAAGAAGACTCCGATATTGGGGGGAATTCTAAAAAATATAAAGATCATGCTAACTACATTTTAATTGAACATTCTGATGGCACAATTGGGGAATATTATCATCTGAAACACAATGGAGTAATGGTTCAGAGCGGGCAATCCGTTCAAAAGGGTGACCTGATTGGTTACTCAGGAAACACAGGGTATACGAGGGGATCTCATCTTCATTTTGTAATTCGCTCAACCAATGATGGGAAAAACTGTATTTCATATCCTGCCCAATTTGCAACTAATAAGGGATTAGTAAAATGTCCTAAAAAAGATACCTATCATACAGCGGATTAGAATTTAACAAGGCCAGTGCACCTGACGCCAAAAGCCGGAGCGTTTAGGAAAGATTTCGGTTCGTGAAAGGTTTTGGCTTTTTTATAGTTTATGGGAGCTTTTGGCGCAGGTGACCGGCGTCGTTACTGATTCCTCCAACTAATCACAGGTTCAATGCAATTACCGATAGCTGTCAAATATCGCAACGTTCATAGTTACAGGAACTACCGACACTTTAATCCAGTTCCATCATTTACCCGGCTAAAGTGGGGTTG
>JAAEKY010000947.1 GCA_024227235.1 Desulfobacteraceae bacterium
AAGAGGGCAATCCCACCGAAGAGATCCTTGTAACTTCAAAGAATATAAAGGCAGATATGATTGTGATGGGAAGTTATGGGCATAATATCCTGCAAGGAGCTCTTCTTGGCGGAACCGCCAGAAAGGTTGTTCAAACCAGTGAAAAGCCAGTTCTTGTTATCCGGCTTCCAAAAACATAGCTTGGATATGTTGCGATAGCTTGATTAATATTTTCTAATGATCTATTATCAAAATTAGCACCACCATTCTTTAAATGTTAATATAGAACATGTGAAAATATGATGAATAAGCTTCGACTATATTTCAGAAACCTATCCATACACTATCGGCTCCTTTTTTCATATTCGCTGACTTTTTTAACTATATTGGGTTTGGCAAGTCTTGTGATTTACTCTGTGGTGAGAACCACCATAGAAAAAAATATTGAAAAAGAATTAGAACGTTCAACAAGCGCTATCCTCAACATGGTGAAAACTGCGACAAATGGCTCTATCCGGAATCATTTACGAGCTATCGCAGAAAACAACCGCGATATTATCACCGACTTGTACAACATGGTTAACGAAGGCTTGATATCAACCAAGGAAGCAAAGAAAAGGGCAAAACGCCTCCTGCTTTCTCAATCTGTTGGAAAAAGCGGCTATATATACTGCATTGATCATAACGGAATTATCCAGATTCATCCAAAGAAAGAACTCCTAGGGACAGATCTTTCAGAAAACAATTTTATTCGAATCCAGAAAACCAAAAAAGTTGGATATATTGAATACGATTGGGCAAACCCTAAAGAAATCAAGAAACGACCCAAGGCGCTTTA
>JAAEKY010000948.1 GCA_024227235.1 Desulfobacteraceae bacterium
ATATCTCCTATTTCAACAATGGATGCAGAAACAATTTCTTCTTTGTCATTTTTAACAATTCTTGCAGTATCTGCATTAAGAGCCAGGAGCTTTTTTAGGGCAAGTGATGTCTTACCTTTTGCACTTGCTTCAAGCATTTTTCCAATCATGATAAATGTGATCAGCATGGCAGATGAGTCAAAAAATGTAGGTTTGGCAGGATCAAGAAAAAACAGAGAGAAAACACTGTAAAAATATGCTGCTGAAATCCCTAAAGAAATAAGCACATCCATATTGGCAGCCCTGTTTTTAAGTGAAAAATATGCACCTTCATAAAATGCAAGTCCTGAAACAAACTGCACTAAAGTTGCAAGAAAAAACATTATATAATTGGTCACACCCATTGAGAAAAACTTTGATTGCATAATAACAACCATTGGGATGGTAAGGCATAAAGCAAAAAGAAATCTGAATTTTTCTTTTTTGGCAATCTGCGAATCAGAGTCGATCTCTTTGCTTGCTTTATAACCTGCCTGATCTACAATATTAAGAACAGCCTCTTCATCAAGAATAGATTTGTCATACTTAACAAAACCCTTTTCAAGGGGTAGATTAATTGAGGTTTG
>JAAEKY010000949.1 GCA_024227235.1 Desulfobacteraceae bacterium
ACGAACCCCTTTGGGAAGAGCAATACTTGCTGACACCAGAAGTAGTAAAAGCATTGAGCAGTACAAGGTTGAAGATAATGCTGAATTTGCAAGCAGTGCCCTTCAAGAAGTCAGGAAAGCATCAGCAGCAAAAAAGAAAAAAGCAAGATATAAACGTCGCAGCCTTCAGGTAATATCTGTGCAGGTAAAAATTTAATATAAAACCATGAGTTTATAAATGATTTAAAGGTAGATATAATATGCCTATGAAAATAGCTGGTGAATCATTAAATGCATGTTCCGGGTGTGAAATTTCCCTGCTTGATATGGGTGAAAATCTTTTAAAACTTCTGAATTTTGCTCAAATCATTCATCTCCCGCTTTTAATGGACAATAAATATATTGATAATCAAGACAATACTCAAACAATCAATCTTCCTAAAGCTGACATTGGGTTAGTCAGCGGTAATATAAAAAATGAAGAGCACCTTAGACTTGCTATAGCCATGAGAAAATCCTGTGATATCATTATTGGGTTTGGTACCTGTGCCACCCATGGTGGGATTCCAGCGCTTGCAAATTCCTATACTAATGA
>JAAEKY010000950.1 GCA_024227235.1 Desulfobacteraceae bacterium
TGAGCGTGGAAAGACGTGCAAGGGCCTGGGGTCGCAGTAACCAACTGATAAATCAGTAAAAGCCGCCAAAAAACACCCTCTTTTCGGCCTTAATCCTTACATTTCGCATAGTGAAACTAAAACACAAATTTATAGTCATATATTTCGATATAAAATCAGCTATATAGGATCAAACAGCCACCATCCATCCAGAAGATTTTGATACGCTGAGCGAGGCACTTCAATTAGTTCACATACTTTTTTGTGTAAGTCGCTGAGCCCTTGTACGCTTGACTGTATTGGGATCTTGTCTTTGAGAATCAAGGATAAGTGGATATTTCGGAAAAAGTATCTCAGGTTGTTCCAGGTCGGCTTTTTAGTGTTCATTCCCTGTGGCAGAATTGGCAGTTTTGCTATCCTTTCTTTCTCCATATTCATACGAATATTTCTTTCAATAAGCGATACTATCATAAGTGAAACAAAATAAAGAAACATCATAGCTTCAATGCGCTTTTGATCTTTGAGGAATACAGGTGCCACATCTAATATCGATTTTTGCGTGTACATCCTTTTTTCCAGATACGCTTGGCGTTTATACATTCTTAATGCTTCAGCGGCTTCTAATTTGTGGTGATTCGTTACGAGAGGAAAAAGTCCGTCAGTTTTTAAAGCTTCATTAGCGGCCTTTTCATTTATCTCCCACTCAAGTCCGTAGGTAAATGACCATTTGTTCTTATAAATCGACTCGCCCGGTTGTCGTTTACTTGAAGGAATAATTTTACTGATCTGCTTGCGCCCCAATGTGATCTTAACATCTAAAAAGGCATTAACATCTTTACAAATTTTATCGACAGCCGCCTTGACTTCTTTTTGCTTTTTCAAATGATAAGCATTGAGTTTCGGAACCAGCTCTTCCAATGCTTTTTGGGCTTTATCAATTTTTCTAATTCTGGTTTTTTTATCTTCCTCAGCTTTGGAACTGGAGTGGACCCATATAACCCGATAGCCTTTCTTGTTCTTCCCGGCTTCATATGTTCTGAATTTATTTGTTTTATTCTTTTTGCGAGAGTGGGGGATTTCAAAAGCATCTTCCCATTTGACATCCTGGGTTTTAATGTGTTGCCTAAACCCCGCTACTTCTTTGTGGGACTTCGGGATGATGGTGATAAAATAACCCTGGTTTTTATCAATGTAGCTCAGGTTTGTGCTGCTGCATAATTTACAATCAGCGATGTAGATAAAATCTTCTTTCTTTATCAAGGCACGTAGACCATTCCAGTTTGGGATGTGTGTCGTGTCATCGCTTTGGTTGCCATTATAAACCTTATAACTGAGCGGCACATGACCATCCGCGGTTATATTCAACCCGAAAACTATCTGTTTGCAGTCAGGGCGGTAATCTTTATTATGTCCGTATTTAAGCTTAACGGCATCGGGGTCAGGATTCTTGTAGTTGCCTTTAAATGTTACCGTTGTGCTATCATTATGGATTTCATCTGTCATCAACTGATGGGACTTGATTGCATTGCATGATATTTCAGTTAAAAGTGAATGCCGATCTGCCTTGAATAGGGCCGATAGAGATCTTCCAAGGCGGTCGTCATTGAATATGTCTGCATTGACCGGGTCATCTGTTAAACCGTCTGAATATCTCGCCAGCCACTCTTGAATTTTGTAGAGCGGCTTATTGTCGCAGATAATGTTTGCGGCAATGATGCATAAGCTTTCAGCATGTTCTGCCAGACAATTTTTAGAAGAGGGTACATATTTCTTGAATAAGTTGAAAAGATCCAGTGAGGTCATATAATGCTTGACCATGGGAAAAACATCAACTTGTTTGAAACGCGCTTCAATCTGATCCACAACGCCTCCTAATTTTACAGGTTTGAGGACGTTATAGAATATTTTAAATGCAAAGTCTAGCTTTTTTACGCGCTTAAATTACAGCGAATTAACCGGTATCGCAGCCGATTCCGCCATTGAATGAATAATTTTTTATCAAAGGTGCGAAATGTAAGGTATAGCCTTTTTTTTGTCAGTTCAAGGCTTACTGCAATATAGCAAGCTTTGCGTCTCCGGTAGCAAGGCTACATTCCCCGCTAATTTATTTTAGTGGTGGGTCACGCTATGCATGGTTTTTGTTTTAGAGTTTTTTCCACTTACACTAAAAAAATTACACTTGCCATACTACGCATATCGTACTATATTAAGCGTATGATTCAATCGTGGGCCACCAGCAAATCTCGCCGTGAGACCTTTGCACAACCTTGAAAAAACGTCATTCGAATGACTCCAGGATTGTGGCGATTATTGTAAAATTGTTGGATAAACATTCCATAACCTTTTGTTATTACTTGTTTAAAACGATATTTTGTGCTATGTTTTCTTCAGAATTTCAATCCTTTAGGAGAAAACCATGGCATACAAAAAAATTGAGCACGACTTTTCCTTTGCTGACATTGCGGTACAAAAATTTGCTGACAAA
>JAAEKY010000951.1 GCA_024227235.1 Desulfobacteraceae bacterium
AAGTTTGGCAATGGTATTCAAATCGCGAAGCTTTAAATCATCTGGGACGGGAAATCCAAAATGAGCGGCAATCTTAGCAAAGACCTCAACCTGCTTCACTGTATCAATTCCAAGGTCTGCTTCCAGATCAAGATGATCTTCAAGCATATCCTCAGTATATCCTGTTTGAGCGGCTATCACCTCTTTAACCTTGGCAATAGCGTCCTTTCCTTGTGATGGTCCTTGTGCCGGTCCTTGTGCCGATTCTAAAACTTCCACAGGAGCACTGTCTGCCACTGGTTCTGATTCAAGGCCACCGGCCTCTTGTTCAGTTTCCACAGGACCACCAACTCTTGATTTAATGTAGTCAGAAAGTTTGGCAATGGTATTTAAGTCTCGAAGTTTTAAGTCATCGGGTACGGAAAACCCAAAACTGGATGCGATCTTAGCAAAAATCTCAACTTGTTTAACTGTATCAATCCCAAGATCTGCTTCCAAATCAAGGTCATCTTCCAGCATGTCAGACGTATATCCGGTCTGCTCTGCTATGACATCCTTAACTTTTTGTGCTGCATCCAAGGAAGTTTCAGGCAAAGCTGCTTCACCCTCTAATACTTCTTGCTCAACATCCTCTATTTTCACTCTTGTATGGATATAATCCTTAAGTTTGGCAATCGTATTCAAGTCTCTTAGCTTTAAGTCATCTGGTACGGAAAATCCGAAACTGGAAGCTATCTTTGCAAAAATCTCAACTTGTTTAACTGTATCAATCCCAAGATCTGCTTCCAAGTCAAGATCCTCTTCCAGCATATCAGATGTATAGCCGGTCTGCTCTGCTATGACATCTTTAATCATAGCTAACGCATTGGATGGAACAGCTGCAATCTTTTGCGGAGCTGATTCTGTTACAGAAGGTTCAACAGCAGGTGCAGGAGTGGAACTTTTCTTATTTACATCTGTAACACCTGCTTTTGCAGTAACATAATCTCCCAGCTTTGCAATGGTATTCAAATCCCTTAGTTTCAGATCATCTGGTACAGAAAAACCAAAATGGGATGCAATATTTCCAAATATTTCTACTTGCTTTACCGTATCAATTCCAAGATCTGCTTCAAGATCAAGGTCATCTTCCAGCATGTCAGATGTGTATCCAGTCTGTTCTGCAATAATCGTTTTGATTATTTCAAGGGCTTCACCATCATTAGGTGTATCAATACCTGATTCAACTTGTTTGATTTCAGCCTGGGCATCCGTTTCTTTAACAGCGACTACCGGAACAGGTGTTACTGGCATAGAAGGAGTTACTGGCGCTACAACTTTCTTTTTCTGAGTTTTGGCCTTTCTCCTAATTTGGGGCAAAGGCTCGCCCCCGGCAACAGCGCAAAGGGTATTGTCAATAACCCTAAGCTCTGGATCTTCTGTTCCAGTGATATTTTTTAACCACTCCTGATATCTTTCATTGCCTTCAACCAAATTTTCCTCTATCCGTTTAACAAACATGAAAGCAAAATGAGACCCAAACCCTGCAGCCAGATGAAGGCCGTACTCAGAATTAATATTCTCCTGGCCTGAAAAAGTGAGTTTCTTAAAATGCTCTGGAATTTTTTTCAGGTTTGCGATAGGAGGGGCTTTTCTTTTCTGAAGGGCTTTAACCAATACAACATCTTCAATAGCAGCACCCAGGGTATGGCCTGTAAATCCTTTAGTATTGGATATGCAAATATTGTTCAGATGGCCGGAAAAGGCAGCTTCTAAAGCAGTTACTTCTGCATCAGCGCTACCGCCACGTGCCGGGGTATAGGTTTCGTGGGACATGAATAGAAGTTTATCTGCATAATCTTCTTTTTTAAGACCATTTTGTTTTTCCACTTTATTGATAAATTTTTTCATCTCTCGAGACATATGCGGCACATCAATATTATAGGTATGAAAGGCTGAATTGGCGATATGAGTGCCTAAAATCTCACACTGGCCGTTCATACCTCTTTGTTTTGCACAGGTTTCACTTTCAACAACAAGGCCTACCGCGCCAGAGCCTAATATCGTTCCATTTCGGTCTTCATCAAAGGGTTTGGCTGCTTCTGACACTCTTTTTTTAATGGTCGCTGCCCCAAGTGCTAAAAATCCTGATCCCACCCATTGACTCTGCCTAGAAGAGGTGGCATTTTCACCACCAACAACCAACACTCTTTTGCATCGACCGACTCTGATCCAATCTTCGGCAATACCAATGGCAAGAGTTGTAGATGCACAAGCTGAACTGACAAGTGTGTTAGGGCCTTTGGCTTTAATAATCTGAGCCAAATGTGCTGAGCCTAAGGGACACGCATTGGATAGAAAATCTCTATCAAACGTGTAGGTTTCAAAATCGGATCGTTTTCTTGATTTTGCTTTAAAAAACCATTCTGTCAGCTGTTCTTTAACCTCTATATCTTTTATATTCTCCATGAGATAATAATAAATATTTTCAAATTCTTCGTAGGGCTTAAGAAACATTTTCTCGTAAAAATATTTTTCAAGCTCTGAAATAAGTGTTTCTCCATTCGGCCACAGTGATGTGATGATCACTCCGGTATCTTCCTGCATTTCTTCGGGAAGAGCAAATCCGTCAGGAATCATAGTCTTCCCACCTTTTACTTTTTTATACTGCATCACAAGAGGAATATTGGCATCTTTTAACGCCTCTATCCCCGCGGCAATTCCAATGGCCATACTGATATCGTATTGTTCTTTGATACCGTATTCATCGTTAAGATCAAAATAGCCCAATTGCCCTGCCAGATGAATAACATCTTCTGTCTTGGTAATCTTGATAAATCTGGCATTTCCATCAGGCTGTTTGTAGAGTTTGGTGATATTCTTATCTGTGAATTTCTCTTGAGCCTCAATCGTCAAAGGATCAATAAAATTTTTACCATTTAAAATGGCATCAAAATTATCATTGGCAAACACCCGTCTTGCTTTACCAGGAAGCCCAACAGACACTCCTGAAATCAATATTTTATGGGTATTAAAATCATATCTTTCAATGGCATCAATGGCACTTTCACGTTTCTGAAGTTGATATTCCTTATAAAGGATCTGATCAACCAACTTCTGGTTGTTTTGTTTAAAGGATTCAAAATCTTCTGACATCTCGATTTTAGGTAACGCCTCTTTGGCCTCTGAAAAACTTTTTTCCTGAATTACGGGCACAGGTTTTGCCTCAAAGATGCTATTGCAATCCATCAGGTACTTTCTGCATGCTTCAAAAGATTTAATCTCTCCAATTTTTGCATCAACAGATACGGCTGTGCCATAATCTTCAATATTGATATTTTTCAAAAGATTAACCAGCAACCTTGATGGACCAATCTCTATAAAATGGGTTCGCCCGGACACATATACGTCCTCAATGGACTTAATAAATTCAACCGGTGAAATAATTTGTCTTGCTAAAAGGTCCTTTACATCTTCGCGCCTTTCAGGATAAGGGCTGCCATGAGTATTAGAAATGATTCTTCCAAACCGAGTCTCATTAAAGACCAGGGTATTAAGATATTTTCTTAATTTTTCTGATGCTTCTTTTAACAGAGGTGTATGAAAGGCGCCAGTGAGATTCAATTTTTTATAAAACACTTCCTGCTCAGTTAAAAAGGTGCAAAATTTTTCTATATCCCCGGCTTTTCCAGAAACAGCGGTCTGTTTTTCACTATTTTTATTGGTAATATAAATATTGGAAACAAAAGATTTTCTGATCATATGCTCTGTTTCTTTTTCATTTTTAAAGACCACCATAATTTTTCCAGGGACCTTTAAAGTGGCTTCATGCATAAGATCTGATCGTTTGATAATCAAACGCATAGCATCCCCAAAAGAAAGCATACCGCTGCAAAAAAGTGCTGTGTACTCACCCACACTGTGTCCAATAAAATAGTCTGGAGAAAACCCTTCTCTGGACAATCTGCTATAAATGGCTGCTGATGAGAGAAAGACGGCCGGCTGGGTATTGTGTGTTGAGTTAATAGCATCATCTGAGCTAAACATCATATCCAGCAAAGAATATCCCCGTTGTTCCATGAAAATCTTTTCACCCTTTTCCATTACCTTTCTTATGTGGGCATCTTTCCCAAAAAGATCCTTCATCATGCGATTCCTCTGGGCTCCCTGCCCGGAAAGAAGCGCAACCATCCGCAATTTATTTCCTTTGTTGTCTGCAGAGTACGCATGATCAATTAATACGATATCATCGCCAGAAGCTGCTTTGAATTGGTCTTCTACAATTATTTTTTCTTTTTCAAGTACTACGGGTAAGGTGCTCATGATCATATGACAGTGGTTGCCACCAATACCATTGACATTGGCTGCAAATCTGAATGGTTGACCTTTTGGGCGCCCTGCAATCTGCCTGGATGGTTTTAAAATTTTACTATCATTTAGTACAGAATGCTCCGGGTCATAATTAAAGTCCGGCAAAAGCTTTCCGTTTTTATTCATGATCATCAAT
>JAAEKY010000952.1 GCA_024227235.1 Desulfobacteraceae bacterium
AAGCTTAAGATGATGTCTCCAATGTCTTCTGAAGCTACTGTTGTCAGAAATTATATTGATTGGATATTAGATCTTCCATGGTATAGAAAAAGAAAAGTAAAAAAACAGCTTGATGATGCCCAAAGAATTCTTGATGAAGACCATTATGGGCTTTCTAAACCCAAAGAGCGTATTTTGGAATACCTTGCAGTGCAAACTTTGGTAAATAAGATCAAAGGACCGATTTTATGCCTTGTGGGGCCGCCAGGTGTTGGGAAAACTTCTCTTTCAAAGTCTGTTGCCAGAGCCACGGGACGGGCTTTTGCAAGAATTTCTCTTGGTGGCGTCCGAGATGAAGCTGAAATAAGAGGTCACAGAAGAACTTATATTGGTGCAATGCCAGGGAAAATTATTCAGACTTTAAAAAAGACTGGATATAATAATCCTGTATTTTGTCTTGATGAAGTAGATAAGATGAATGCAGACTTTAGAGGAGATCCATCGTCTGCACTGCTTGAAGTCCTTGATCCTGAGCAGAATAAAAATTTTAATGATCATTATCTTGAACTGGATTATGATCTCTCTGACATTCTTTTTATAACCACTGCAAATACCTTGCATAATATCCCAGGTCCGCTCCAGGACAGGATGGAAATCATACAAATACCTGGATATACTGAATATGAAAAAGAAAGAATCGCACATACTTTTCTTATTCCAAAACAGATAAAAGAGAATGGGCTTGAGCCGTCAGATGTTACTTTTTC
>JAAEKY010000953.1 GCA_024227235.1 Desulfobacteraceae bacterium
TTTTCTGCCGGGATTCCACATTGATCTATGAGGGCTTTTTTTTCAGCTTCAGTCAAAGCAAATAGTGCATCAGATTCTTTGTAAATCTTGTCATATTCTTTATAAAGGAAACCTTTCCACCGCGGATGATGGTTCGGTGTTATGACAAAGGGGATCTTTTTTTCTCTCGCAAAATTTAATGCGGCTCTGGATAAGAATTCTCTTCCGTTTCTTGTGGCATGTACAATAGATGGTTCACCAGCTAACTTATCAATATACGGGGACATATAACCGGATATTTTTTTTACCGACAGACCAATCATGGCATAGTAAAAGATCACCCAAGGAAGCATTTCTAGCTTAGTCCTGTTTGAAAATTCAATTTGTGATACATTAATCCCTTCATATGAATAATGTCTTTCTCTTTCAGAAAAAATAGTACTGAGTCTTAACCAGTCTGTTCTATAATTCGAGCTGAATATTAGCGCATGTACTTTGTTTCCGTCATTGTTCATTTCTTTAGCAAGCGTGTGTAAATGAACTTGGGTTCCCCCGATTGAAGGTGGATATAAATTGCTGGTATAAAGTATCTTCATTTTTTTATTTAATATTCAGATTCTTATTAAATGTTTCACGTTCGCCTCTGAAATCCAACCACTGGAAAAATTTTTCCTGGCTAAATAATTTTGGAGAAATGAGAAACAGGCTCTGCCTTAAATATCCTTTGGCTCTTGAAAACAAACATTTTTGATCAACCAGGGCATCCTTTTGTTTTTTAAACCCAGCAATTAACAATTTTGGCACTATAATAAAAAA
>JAAEKY010000954.1 GCA_024227235.1 Desulfobacteraceae bacterium
ATCTTGGTCCCGGCTATCTGTTCCATGCTGGCCAGCATCAGACGCACATAAATAAGCTCGTAGAGCGGTAGAGTGGTGCCGTCAATCTTACGCTTTTTATTATTGGCCAAAATGGCCGGAATATCGGGAATGTCCAGGGGAAGGTAATCGTATTGGGCCAGAATGGCATTGATGGAGGCAATGGAGTGGTTCAGTCCCAGTAGGATGGAAGCAATTTTATCCTTGCCCGGACGGTTGATCTGTCCCTGGACCAATTTGGTAAGATAGGTGTGCGAGATGCCCGAACTGCGGCTGATGGCGTTGAGATTGGCCTTGTTGCGGCCGATAATTTCAGCAATCTTGTTGTTGAACAGGCGTATCGTCTGTCGGGTCATGAAGCCTTTTCCCCTGATTTTTCGGTGAAGGTTGTCCCAATTCATACATAAAGTAAAAATTGATTTCAATCTTTTTTTTAAAAAAAGTTTGATTTCAAATACAAATATCTTTTTTAGAAAAAAACAACCGCATATCCTTTCAAAAAATCACAGGACTAGCCACAGATGCACCTGGATGAAACCGAATATAATTAGATTTTGAACAAATATGAAAAGGGCGGCATTGTCTTTGCCGAAGAGGTCAGCTTTAGAAATGGTGTTTAGATAAGGGTTTCTGAATAAAAGCTATAGAAGCCATCTCAATAAAGTCTTTTGGCTCAATCTGGGTGTTGGATCAAAATCCATTTTTTGAGATGGCTTCTAATCATCCAATACCCTGCGGATCAGTTTGTGAATGTCTTCGAGTGTG
>JAAEKY010000955.1 GCA_024227235.1 Desulfobacteraceae bacterium
AAAATCAATATCTTTTCATATACCGGCTAATGCCGAGGAGAAAACAAAAGGATATGCAAATATCCTGGGGGGTGATTTAATAAGATATAACATCCCTGTTGAGAATCAATCGTTCGGATATGATAGTCCATATAGAAGTAATTATTGCAATGTTGAAATTTTATATGGGGTCCTCAAAGATCTTAGCACAAACCCTGACCATTATCGAAATGCAATGGTAAGGTTAAACAAGCGATTTGATGACATTGAAAGTGTAGTGACTGAAAATTACGCCATTTTAATGCTTGATGAAAAAAAAGTAGATCTCAAAGAGTTATGCTTCATGGGATGGGATAAAAAAAATGAAAAAAAATTATCGATAAGAATTAAAAGATGGCACGAGGGTGTCAGCGACCTAGTGGCCACGGAGTCAATTATAAAACTCGCAGAAATTATCTTGGAACTTCCTATCGCTATATTAAATCGGCAACAAGGGCAGAAACACAACTAAGCCTTACCTCAATCATTTAATAGGTAGTTTGCACCTGCTGGTGTGCCGCTGAACTTATGATCACAGCGGGTCAAAAATAGAAAAACGCGGTTATCCATAAAGCTCAAGGTGGTAGCGGTAGGGTGCATTCCATGCACCAAATCCTGCGATTGAAAAGGATACACAAACATAGAACCTCACCCTGATTTGGGAAAAACCTGGTGCGTAAAACGCACCCTACATGTTT
>JAAEKY010000956.1 GCA_024227235.1 Desulfobacteraceae bacterium
AATCTCAGGTTAATTTTTTGTTAAAAAGATTTTTCTTTTAGGAGTGTAAAAATGTCGAAAGAATGTGCAATTTGTGGAAAAAAACCAATGGTTGGCAATAACGTCAGTCATGCCCATAATTTAAATAAGAGAAGATTTAATCCAAACCTTCAAAGAGTCCGTGCGGTAGTTAAGCAAGGTTGCGTTAAAAAAATAGATGTGTGCACAAAGTGTATTAAAGCGGGTAAAGTAGTTAAAGCATCTTAAACCGCTTTTTTCCCCCATTTTAAGTTTCCAAGATTTTTAAGTTCGGGCTTTTTTAAAAAAAGGCCCGAATCTTTATTTTTGTCTTCTATCCCTGATATTTCATAACCTAAAGACCCGAAACGATTTTAGTCATGAAATATCCGGGCTATAATATTTTGGATGCAAGCTCTGCAAGCTTGGAACGCTCACCTTTTTCAAGATTCATATGCGCATAAACTTTTTGTCCTTTCATTTTTTCAATAATAAAAGCAAGCCCATTTGTCTGACTATCAAGATAGGGGTGGTCTATCTGAAAAATATCTCCGGTAAAAATAATTTTTGTGCCCTCTCCTGCTCTTGTAATAATTGTCTTTACCTCATGAGGCGTTAAATTCTGCGCCTCGTCAACAATAAAAAAGACTTTAACAATACTTCTACCACGAATATATGAAATGGGCGTAATGACTATTTTGTCTTCTTCTATTAGCTGTTTTATCTGTTTTGAATGAGAATTATTTTCGTTAAAATGATTTTGTATAACAGACAAATTATCATACAAGGGCTGCATATAAGGATCTAATTTTGAGGCCACATCACCTGGAAGAAATCCGAGATCTTTATTGCTTAAAGGAACAACAGGTCTGGCGATAAATATCTGGCGGTAATATCGTTTAGTTTCAAGGGCTGCTGCCAGTGCTAAAAGGGTTTTTCCCGTACCCGCTTTTCCAGATATTGTTACAAGAGAAATATCCGGATTTAACATGGCATTCAGTGCAAACGTCTGCTCTGAATTCCGTGGTTTAATACCAGAACAGATTCTTGGCTGTATCCGCTTTATAGTTTTGCTCATCCCATCAAAAAAAGCCAGTGCAGATTTAGACCCATTTTTTAGAATTACATTTTCATTGCATAAAAGGGATTTATTCTCATCAATCCTTGAAATTTGTGTCTCATAAGGCTTTTGATATAAATCTTCCAAAACATCTTCTTGGACATTTTCAATCACCTTGAGACCTGTATACATTTCAGAAATATTTTCAACATATTTCGAATTATAATTTTCTGTTTTCAAGCCGATAGACCGGGCTCTTAATCTTAAATTTACATCTTTGGTCACAAAAATAACATTTTTGAATTTATGCTTTTTGGCAACAGAATAAGCGATATTCAATATCTTAATATCAGGGGTAATTTCAATAAAATTTTCTTTAATTTTCTCAAATAAGGGGACATCAAGGACTATGGATATTTTACCTTCTCCATTATCAATTGGCACACCCCCATTTAAAATCTTGTCACTGGACAATGCATCCAGGGATCTTAAAAAATCCCTGGCATTACAATTTATAACGCTATTTCCTTTTTTGAATTTATCGAGTTCTTCAATTACGGTGATGGGAATATAAATATTGTTGTCTTTGAATTCGTGAATACAGCTGCTGTCATGAAGAATTACATTGGTGTCCAGAATAAAGATTTTTTTCATAGGCATCTCCAAATTAGGTTAAAATTGGGGCGCGAAAAAAATTGAACAAAGATTGCGAAAAATTTTGGTTTGTATTCACGCATGCTTTACGTATGTGGGCTTTAACGCAGCTCAGAAGACGGGCCAAAAGGCGAGCAATACTGTTCAAGTTATTGAGTTCACGATCCTTAGAATTACCTTCCATATCTTGATAATAAATAAAAATGAAAAACTTGTAAACATTTTGTTGAAGTAAATTCAAGGAAAATGAACTGTCCGGAAAGGTAAAGAAGACCTATTCGTTTCTAAAAACCCGTTTGACACCTGTTACCTTTTTTACTTTTTTGATGTCTGACATTATTTTCTGAAGTTGATCAGAGCTTTCAACCAGGATAGAAAAATAAAACAGACCAACACCTGTTTCCTGGGTTTCTGTTTTAGCGCTTAAAATATTAGATTTATACTTACTGATAACAGATGCAATATCTGCTAAAAGTCCAAATCTGTCTTCTGTTCTAATCTTAATACTGGCAGGATATGATTCTGTAAAAGTTTCACTCCATTGGACATCAATCTGGCGCTCTTTGCTCATTTTCATAACATTCAAGCACCCTTTCCGATGAATGGTCACGCCCTGACCCTGAGTAATATAACCAATGATGGAATCTCCAGGAAGAGGATTACAGCACTTTGAAAACTTTACAAGGATATCGTTGAGTCCTTTTACTATAATGGCGTTGGTGTCTTTTTTCTTTCGCCTTCCAACCAGTTTTTGGAGAATATTTTTTTCTTTAACTACTTGCTTTTCAAGTTCAGGCAGTGCTTTATTCAAAACCTGCAATGGTGTGAGTTTTCCAAATCCTACATGGGCGATCAAATCATCAACGGTTTTAAAACCATAAGTATCAGCAACTTTTTTGATTTCTCCTGATTTAACCAGGGTATTAAAATTCTGACTTTTCTTTCTGAATGTCTTTTCACACATCTCCCGGCCCAAAGAATAACTTCTCTCTTTTTCACGGGTATTGATCCAGGAACGTATTTTGGTTCTTGCCTTTACCGTTTTGACAAAATTGAGCCAGTCAGAACTTGGTGTATGCCCCTTGGTTGTTATGATTTCAATGGTATCACCTGTTTTTAACTGATGGGTAAGCGGGACCATTTTTCCGTTGGCTTTTGCACCGGTACACTCTGCACCCACTTCTGTATGTATCATATAAGCGAAATCGACAGGCGTGGCTTTTTTAGGCAGGGTTTTAATTTCTCCCAATGGCGTGAACACATAGATTTCATCGGGGTACAGATCGATGCGGACATTTTCTAAAAATTCTGCTGGATCATTATAATTTTCCTGATTTTCCACAAGATTTCTGATCCAGGCAAACAGCTCTCCTGTACTTTCATCAATCTTGGTACCTTCTTTATAGCTCCAATGCGCTGCAATTCCAGATTCTGCTATATTGTCCATATCCTGGGTCCTGATCTGAATTTCAACCCTTTCTCCCTTTGGACCCACCACGGTGGTATGAATCGATCGGTACATATTGGGCTTTGGATTTCCAATATAGTCTTTTATTTTATAATAAATTGGTTTCCACATGGAATGTATGGCGCCCATGGCAGCATAACATTGAGGAACGGTTTCTAAGATAATCCTAAACGCAATGACATCATAAACTTCATTAAATTCAAGATTCTGGGTTATCATTTTTTGATAAATGCTGTAATGCTGCTTATATCTTCCTTTTATTTCGCATTCTAACCCCATTTCTTCCATTTTTTCATGAAGTTTTTCATTCACTTCTTTGATGTAATCTTCTTTTTCATTCTTGGCTTTATTTACAAGGGCATCAATTTGTTCATACTCTTGTCTTGAAGTATAATAAAATGCAATTTCTTCCAATTCATACTTCATCCAGAAAATCCCCAGTCGTGCCGCTATTGGGGCATAAATATCCAGGGTTTCCTGAGCAATAGAAGCCTGCTTTTTAGGATTATTATGATACTTTAAGGTCCGCATGTTATGAATTCTGTCTGCAAGCTTGATCAGAACCACTCGAATATCATCAGCCATAGCAAGAATCATTTTTCTCAAGCTTTCCGCCTGTTGCGCTATTTTAGTAGAAAATGGCAGGGCTGATAATTTTGTTACACCGGAAACGATATGGGCAACATCCGATCCAAAGGTCTCTTCAATATCTTCTCTTGTTGCAGGAGTATCTTCAATAACATCGTGTAAGAGGGCAGCAGCAACACTTTCAACATCCAAACGCATATCTGCTAAAATATCAGCTACCTCAAGCGGATGGGACAAATAGGGTTCTCCAGAAAGTCGAACCTGGCCTTCATGAACTCTCGCGGAATAGATATAGGCACGGTCTATTATATCCGAATCCCCTTCAGGATTATATTCATAAATTTTATCCAGTATGTCGGTAATCCTGATCATAAGTCTCTATTAATATGCTTTTGAAAAAAGTACCCGTCTTGAACTTGACTTATCACAATAGATACATTTACCTTCTTCTGTAGGGCTGTCGAACGGAATACATCGGATAGTGACAGACAACTCTTTTTTAATTTTGGACTCACAGTCTTCTGATCCACACCAATGGGCCATAACAAAGGCCCCATTATTAAATCCTTTGGTTTTTTTGTATAATTTATAGAACTTATTTTTATCATCTACCTCAAACGTATTTTCTTTTCTATATTTTACGGCCCGATTAAAGTAATTATCCTGAATTTCATCCAAAGTGTCTGTAATTTGACTGATAAATTCTTCTCTGTTTACAGATTTTTTTTGGTTGGATGCTTGATCCCTTCTGGCCATAAAGACAGAATTATTTTCAATATCTCTGGGCCCTAACTCAATCCGGACAGGGATACCTTTTTTCACCCACTCCCAGCCTCTGGCTCCCCCGATATCACGGGCATCAATTTCAACAACAACTTTTCTACCATGAAAGAGTTGTTCTTCCAAGGTATCTTTAAGTCCTTGAGCGCTTTCCATGATGACTCGATTATCAGCCCCTTTTTTAAAAATCGGAAGAATAACCACATGGGCAGGTGCCACACGCGGTGGAACAACTAACCCATCATCATCTGAATGCACCATAATCAACCCACCGATCATCCGGGTGGATGACCCCCAGGATGTGGTCCAGGCATAGGCTTCCTTTCCTTCTTCATTTTGAAACTTTATATCAGACCCCTTGGCAAAGTTCTGACCTAAAAAGTGAGATGTTCCCGCCTGAAGCGCTCTTTTATCCTGCATCATGGCTTCAATACAAAGGGTATCATCTGCCCCAGGAAACCGTTCCGAGGCTGTCTTTCTACCCCTTATCACCGGCATGGCCAAATGCTCTTCAACAAATTTGGTATACACATCCAACATTTGCATAGTTCTTTCTTTTGCTTCCTGCTCAGTGGCATGGGCCGTATGACCTTCCTGCCATAAAAACTCACTGGTTCTTAAAAACATGCGGGTTCGCATTTCCCATCTGACCACATTGGCCCACTGATTTAAAAGGATGGGCAGATCTCTATAGCTGGATGTCCACTTGGCCATGGATTCGCCGATAATGGTTTCAGAGGTAGGGCGAACAATAAGAGGTTCAGCCAGTTTGCCTGCCGGTTTTAAACCGCCCTCTTCACTCTTTTCAAGTTTATGATGGGTAACCACCGCACATTCTTTAGCAAACCCTTCCACATGCTCTGCCTCTTTTTCCAGATAGCTTAACGGAATAAATAACGGAAAATATGCATTTTTAACACCCGTATCTTTAAATAAAACGTCCATTTGGTTCATGATGTTTTCCCAAATAGCATATCCCCATGGTTTGATGACCATGCACCCCCTGACAGGCGAATTTTCTGCCATATCTGATGCTTTAACAACTTCCTGATACCATGCGGGATAGTCTTGCTCCCGAGTGGGAGTGATCGCTGTTCTATTTTTTTTCCCCATTATTTCCCTTTCGAATTCTTTGTCATATTATCTACTTCACTCAGCAATTGATCCACAAGGTTTTCCTGATCTATTTTCCGTATCACTTTTCCCTTTTTAAATAGAATCCCCTTGCCATCTCCACCTGCGATACCTATATCTGCTTCTTTTGCTTCACCAGGACCGTTTACCACGCAGCCCATAATGGCAACTTTAATCTTAGAAGACCTTTCAAGTAAAGCTTTTTCTGTTTGTTCGGCTATTTTAAAAAGATTAATTTTACACCGCCCGCATGTCGGACAGGAAATAAGTTCAGGCCCCCGGCTTCTTATCCCGAGCGCCCTTAAAATTTCAAACCCTACCCTGATTTCTTCAACAGGATCCCGGGTCAAAGACACCCTTATAGTATCCCCAAGCCCCTCTGACAGCAGCATTCCAATACCGATAGATGATTTTGTAATACCGGCATAAAGGCCACCAGCCTCAGTTACCCCAACATGAAACGGCACGTCTGTTTTGGGTGCCAAAAGCCTGTACGCTGCGACCGTCCTTGAAACATCAGATGCTTTCAAGGAAACCTTTATATTATAAAAATCTAAGTCTTCAAGAATTTTTATATTACGTAATGCACTTTCCACCATGCCTTCAGCAGTGGTGCCCAATCGTTTTTCAATCTCTTTTTCAAGAGAACCGGCATTCACTCCGATTCTTATAGGGAGGCCATGCTCTTTTGCACAATCAACCACTGCCCTGATTTTTTTTTCTTCCCCAATATTACCCGGGTTTATTCTTAACGCATTCGCACCCGCTTTTGCCGATGCAAGGGCCAGTCTGTAGTCAAAATGGATATCTGCAATGATTGGAATTTTTATTTGCTGCTTGATCTTTTCTATAGCTAAAGCCGCTTCCATATCAGGAACCGCCACCCGGATAATTTCACAACCAGCCTTTTCAAGGGCATGAATCTGACTGACGGTGGCCGGCACATCCTGGGTCTGGGTATTGGTCATGGACTGAACTGAAATTTTTGCTTCTGACCCGACCTGAACATTTCCAACACTTATTTGGCGGGTTGGCCGTCTTTGTTGAACCAGTGACATCTTAAACTATCCTGCAATTTATAAAAAATTAAAAGCTCACAGCATTGCTTTTAAACTGTAAGCCATAAAACATTCAACTTCCTGAGAATAAAGATATCAAAGCTGGTCTTATTATTCAAGGCAACAATAGCAAAAGAAGCCAACTCCAATTTGAAGGATGGCGCGGGTCAAAAAAAAAATTTCGGGATCTTCTTCTAAAAAAAATTTAAAAAAACTCAACCCTGTGATATGTGATAAGATATTTTTTTAAATTTATTGGGCAGCGAAACCAAAGAAAATGGAACTTTATTTTATTACAAATCACTTCAAGACCCGCAGGATGGCCTACGACGAAAAACAGAATATTTTTTGGGTAGCCCCAAGCTTCAAAGAAAAGTTTCTTAAGGGACACCAGGTTGGATTCAATCTGAATCTCCTGAGGTCAATAGAACAATACCCAGCCCTTTCTCAAAAGGTGGTTATCAACACTCAACTTGTTTATTTTACACTGTACTTAAAAGACTTAAAAGTTGCCATCGGAGTTGATGAAGAGGGATTAGAGTTCATGAGCAAATTAAAAGTCCCAAGCACCCCAAGTATTGCTGGAAACCCAATTGTTCAAAGAGAATTAAAGTAAAAACAGGTTTTCTTGATAAATAGGCTGCAATTCTTGTTGTCCGAGATGAATCAAAATATTGCGTTGTATCATTATTGAAAATATCCTGATTGACAGGGAAAGTCTGGAGAAAATTTAAAAAAGCAGGCCCATTTCTGGACCTGCATAATCTATTCCAAAGGGCAGTCTTTCCCAGAGTGTTTCTGAAAGGGGATTACAAAGACACTATAGTCTCAGACTCGTCTCATTATGAGACATATAAAAATATTTTCAAACTGTCTTATGAAAAAGATTAATTAAAACATCTTTATGATTCGATTGCTGAAATTCATTAAGAATAAGGGTTTTGAGCTAATTGTGTCTTCCAGAAAGTATAAAGAAACTAAATTCAAAGTTTTTGGTATGATTTATGCTATTCTATTCAACAAGCATTAAAGGAATAAATTTTTAATATGTATAAATGTGAAACAAAAAAACGATAAGGGGAAATGTAAACAATGAAAGAAATCGCATGGACGATGGATTTATCTGTTGGGATAGAACTGATCGATGAACAACACAAGATGCTAATTAAACATCTCAGTGATCTGAATGAATCCTTACAATCGGGTAAAGGCCCCACGAAAATTGCATCTACTCTGAATTTTTTGATCGAGTATACCAATTTTCATTTTTCTGCAGAAGAAAAACATATGGCAGCGAATGATTATCCAGAATTGGAAAATCACAAGAAGATGCACGAGGGTTTCAAAACAACTTTATCCAATTTGGAAGAAGAGCTTGAGGAAGAAGGTGCTACAAAAATGCTTGCAGATTCAATTGACACCTTGCTGGTTAAATGGCTTTTTGAACACATTCGTGAAATTGATGTGGCTTTCGGAAAATATTTAAAAGAAAAAGGTATTGAAATTCCAAATGAAGATTAACCATTCCTATTAACTAATCATAAGGTGTGAATTAATTTAAAACCATACGGTGGTAATCTTTCTTTGAAATTGTAGATACAAAATCATACTGAAGCCTTGTACGATTCAGCCTATATATATCTTCAATAACCTGAGGAATCTCATTATGTAATAATTGTGATAAATGATGAATTCTTAGAGTTGCGAACACTTGCAGCTGTTATCAGTATTTTTTCAACAAAGTTTTATAAAGTATTATTTTGGGTGTCTTTGAGAATTTCGGTTTCTGAAGACTTCACTTTTGGATAATTATCTTTTAATCTGGTAATTCAAAAGTATTTAGTGATTTTCCAAAAAATCTTATGTTCTCATAAATTATTTATTTTAAATATTTTTCAAGAAACAGTTTAGTTTGCACTTCTGCGTCTGAGGCTGCTTCAGAATTATACATTAAGACATGTCCATTATAAATTGTATTTTTCTGTATACCATCAAAACGGTGATAAGCATCTTTGTAAATCTTTAATTTAATTTCATGCTCGGTTTCTGATTTTGGTATCAACTCTGAACATATATTAGCAGGAGTCCAATCATCTTTTTCTCCTATGAGAATTAATACTGGTGCATTAAACTGAGCAATAGAATTAAAGCAATTAGGATAGAAAGCAATGGCTGCCTTAAACGGATTTTGTCTTTCTAAGGGTAATGATTTTGTATTATAAAAATTGACTGCGGTTAAAGCAGATGCTCCTCCATGGGACCAACCCATTACAGCAATTTTATTGGGGTCTATAAAGGAAAGTTGCGTTAGATAAATTTTTCCATCATGGGCATCCTTTGCACGTTCACGGTAGTTAGGGGTTCCACGACGACAATTAGAACTTTTGCCCCTCGGCCCTAAACTATCTACAATAAACGCCACATAACCCCATTTAACAAGTTTATTGGCCCAATTATAATCATTACCTACAATGCCACCACAACCATGTAATAAAACTACAGATGGGAAGGGCCCATCTCCTTTTGGTTTGAGTAAATCCCCAGTCAGTTCAATTCCCTTTTCATCGAAAATAACACCTTTAAATTTATGATCCCCAACGCCTACACAACCACTTAACACCATCAATACTACTATTAAGGCTATAACCATTTTCCATATTTTATACATGGGCATTCCTCTTCAGTTCAATTTAGTTTTATAAATTTAAAGTAGATTTTCAAATTTCTTTGTACTGATAACAGATTGCAAAATCTGTATAAAGATAAAGAATTTTTTAATACATCATTCATACTTTAAAAACAAAAGCTATTATCTAATCTATCAAGTGTTGTGAGAACCGGTTTCGAATTAGACAGGCATCTTTAACTCACCAAATACCTTTAAATTGTTTTGACTTGGATAATTATCTAAGTGCACATAACAAATTTATGTAAAGCATACGCTCAAAATTAACATAATTAAGAATTATCGGATTTTTAATTTTTATAAAAGCAATCCAAACAAATTAACTGATTCCTTATCTCATAAATCAAAAAGTTTCAAATACTTGCATTTGTATTCTTAAGTTTCAGACAAAATTTTTATGAAGTATTATTTTTGTATCTTTGACTTTTCACACCCCAGACTATCTATTTATCAGCTGGGTTGGTCCATGTTTTCAGCGTGTTGACTATTATTTATACGCCGGGGTTTTCTGCATCATAGCCAGATACAACATCTTGTGTTTGGGAAAGTTTTATCCATCACACAAACAATCAACTTAAACTATTAAGTATCCTGAAATGAATCCCAGCAGATACAGGCAGGGGGGGGGATTGTACAGTTATGAATGCCGTTAAAAAATCTGTGAAAGGGATGCCATGGAACGGTTCAGGTTCTCAAGATTAAAAACTTCAAGGCTAACCACCCCTGTAAAATTTTTCAGAATCATTTGAATTTGCTTCATCTGCTTTTCCGGTAATTTATCAAGACTGGTATGGTCTTTTATAGCCTGAGTGGAAAAATCGACTCCATGTAGATGGATGAGAGGAGTCTTATGTTTTTGTTTCTCAAATGTTTGTTCAAGGTCATAACCGAATTTTATCTGGTGACCCGCATCAATGCATACGGATAAATCAAACTCTTCCACTATGGGTTCAATTAAGGAAAAAGGGTAATCAAGGGTTTCAATGGAAATCAGGCTGGGGTCTGCAATCTCCGTTATTAATGCATTCACGCCCTGGCAAGCATTATCTTTCCATTTTTTTAATTTCGTAAGATTCCC
>JAAEKY010000957.1 GCA_024227235.1 Desulfobacteraceae bacterium
ATACATGGTCGGCACATCTTTCTGGCCAAAATAATTATCAATATCATATTTGGAATATATTAATGTTTCAGGCCTGGTTGGAAGAAGAAAAAAAATATGGCTAAGATCGCAATCGTTGGCAGTTTTGCAGAATCTGTTGTAAGTTTTCGGGGCCCTTTATTGAAAGAAATAGTGGATCATGGACACATAGTTTTTGCATGTGTGCCCAATGCCGGAACGGAAATAAAAAATCAGTTAGCAAAAATGGGTGTTCAATATCAAGACATTAGAATTAATCGAACCGGTATGAATCCATTTCAGGATTTTTTAACACTGATTGGTTTGTTTAATTTGTTTAAAAGGATTCAGCCTGATATTGTACTGTGCTATACGGTTAAACCAGTGATTTATGGTTCCATTGCTGCAAAAATAGCGGGTGTCCCAAATATTTATTCAATGATTACCGGATTAGGATATGCCTTTATTGGGGAAAAAATAAAAAACCGTGTAATCGGAAAGATTGTTCAGCTCCTGTATCGCTTTGGATTGAAAGGCAATAGGTATGTCTTTTTCCAGAACAAGGATGATCTGAGCTTGTTTCGGGCGCTTGATATAATTAAAACAACCAGGAAAGGTATTTTAATTAATGGGAGTGGCGTTGATCTTAATTTTTATAAAACAGCATCGTTCCCTCCTAAAATATCTTTTCTGTTAATCGCTAGATTGTTGATAGATAAAGGAGTCAGGGAATATGTGGAGGCGGCCCGTTTAATAAAAAAAGATGCCCCTGATGTAAAATTCAACATCGCAGGGTGGATTGATGATAATCCGGCATGTATTTCTGAAACAGAGCTTTTAGAATGGATCAATCAAGGTTATATCGAATATTTGGGGAAATTGAATGATGTAAGATCGGCAATAGAATCAAGTTCAGTATATGTATTACCATCTTATCGAGAGGGAATGCCCAGAACTGTATTAGAAGCAATGTCAATGGGCAGGCCTGTTATAACAACCGATGCTCCTGGCTGCCGTGAAACAGTTAAGGAAGGTGAGAATGGATTCCTTGTGCCTGTAAAAGATGTTGATGAACTTAAATTGGCAATGGAAAAATTTATTAGCAATCCAAATTTAATACATACAATGGGGAAAAAAAGTAATGAGATTGCCCGTGATAAATTTGATGTAAAAAAGGTAAATCATAAAATGTTAGAGATTATGGGATTGTAATGTGAAAAGAAATTTTGATATTTTGATGTCTTTAATAATGTTGATAACATTATCACCGATTCTTTTATTAGTCAGTCTTTTAATAAGGAATAAATTAGGAACGCCAGTGCTTTTTAAGCAAACACGTCCGGGATTAAATGGTTCTCCTTTTTTAATATATAAGTTTCGTTCAATGACAGATGATAGAGACGAAAAAGGTGATTTGTTGCCGGATCATAAACGGTTTACATCATTCAGCAGATTCCTACGCAGATCAAGCCTTGATGAATTGCCTGAGTTGTTTAATGTGTTAAAAGGAGATATGAGCCTTGTAGGGCCAAGACCTCTTCTAATGCAGTATCTTGGGAGATACAATACCAAGCAGGCAAGACGACATGAAGTAAAACCGGGAATAACAGGGTGGGCACAGGTTAATGGTCGAAATGCCATTAGCTGGAAAGATAAATTTAACCTGGATGTATGGTATGTTGATAACCAAAGTTTTTGGTTGGATTTAAAGATTCTTTGTTTAACAATAATTCAAGTATATAAACGAGAAGGTGTAAATCAGGAAGGGCATGTGACTACAAAAGAGTTTATGGGGAATAATGACCATGAGTGAACGATTTGAAAATTGGGAATATCCCAAGATTATTGATGGCAAACCAACAAAATATAATTGGGTTGTTCAGGGTGTGGATGGCTTGATGCTTGGATACAAAACCGATATTGGTTCATTTTCTTATATCAATGCACGGTACGGGGTTGAAATTGAGGATGAGGTTCAATTGGGATCCCATTGTTCAATATATTCGGTTTCCACTATTGATGATAAAAAAGGAAAGGTTTGCCTTAAAAAAAAATGTTGTATTGGCAGCCACAGCACCATTATGCCTGGTGTTACTATTGGCAAAAATTCGATTGTCGGGGCGCATTCCTTTGTAAAGAATGATATTCCTGATAATGTTGTCGCGTTTGGTGTGCCTGCTAAGGTTATGAAAAGAATGGAGAAATAAATGAAATTTTCACCTTGGCCATATTTTGAAGAGGATGAAATTCAGGCAGTCGTTGATGTGTTAAAATCAGGTAAAGTGAATCAATGGACAGGTAATGAAGTAACGCAATTTGAATCTGAATTTGCTGATTACATTGGATCAGATTATGCCATTGCATTAGCCAATGGAAGCCTCGCCCTGGATTTGGCCCTTATTTGTTACGATATAGGAGAAGGGGATGAAGTCATTGTAACACCCCGTACGTTTATGGCTTCAGTCAGTTGCCTTGCATTGAGAGGCGCAATACCCGTTTTTGTGGATGTAGATTTGGAGAGCCAGAATATTACTCTGGAAGGCATTCAACGAGCTGTGAGCCCGAAAACTAAAGCAATCATTGCAGTCAATCTTGGCGGCTGGCCCTGTGAGCTTGACGAAATTTCTAAATTCTGTAATGCAAAAGGCCTTATTTTAATAGAAGATTGTGCTCAGTCCCATGGAGCAGAGTATAATGGCAAGAAAACCGGTAGCTTTGGCAATTGCGGCATTTTTTCATTTTGCCAGGATAAAATAATGACCACTGGTGGTGAAGGTGGAATGTTTGTCACAAATGATAGAAAAATCTGGCAAAAAGCATGGAGCTACAAAGATCATGGTAAGAATTATGATGCAGTCTTTAATAAAGATCATCTTCCCGGATTTCGCTGGTTTGTTGATTCCTTGGGAACCAATTTTAGAATGACAGAAATGCAGGCAGCTCTGGGAAGGGTAATATTGAAAAAGTTAGATAAATGGGTTGAAAAAAGACGATCCCTGGCAGATCAATTTAATAAAGGCCTTAGCAAAATTCCCGGTTTGAGAATTACAATGCCGCCATCTAATGTTTCTCATGCCTATTATAAATATTATGTATTTATCGACCCTGAAAAATTAAAAAAAGGGTTTGCCCAGCATGAAATACTTGAGCAATTATCTGCCAGAGGTATTCCCTGTGCAGCCGGAATTTGCCCGGAGGTTTATCTTGAAAAAGCATTTGAAACTTATCCCTTTAAAATCGTCATGCAA
>JAAEKY010000958.1 GCA_024227235.1 Desulfobacteraceae bacterium
CCAATGCCTTTTTTGTTTCATCATCCTTGCAATCAAGAAGCGCAAGCTCTGTATTGCCCATTATTATGCCTAAAATATTATTAAAATCATGGGCCATTTTTCCAGCAATCTGGCCAACCAGAGCGTGTTTCCCATGTTCGGCCGCAACCTTCTGGGCTTTGAGTTTTTCTTCTTGGGCCTCTATGTTTTTGGTGATATCCAGAGCCACCCCTCCAAGCAAAGGTGATTTATCAGAACGGTTAATCCTGAATTTATAAGTTTGATAGATAGAGTTTGTCCCATATTTATCGGGTACTGTTTCGACAATACTCTGATAACCTTCAGCCAGTGTCTTTTTATCATCTGCGCTCATTGCATCTGCAATATTTTTTGGGAAAAGATCTAAAGCTGTTTTTCCGATCCAGTCTTTTGCCCCTAAAACATCATTCATGTGCCTGTTTACAAAAAGCGTCTTACTTTTGTCATCTTTTATGAATACAAGTGCAGGAAGATAATCCATAAATAAAGAAAACAATTCTTCACTCTCTTTTAAAGCCTCTTCAGCTAATTTTCTATCGGCCAACATTTTGTTCGTTGATATGGCGATATCTCTGAATTCCTTTAACTCAATGGTATCAGGATTAATCGGCGTAGAATCAAGACTTGATTTACTTAAAAAAGATGAAAAAGTATCAACTGTTTTTTGAATTTGAATTGAAATACGTCTGGACCAAAAATAAATCAAGCATAACAAAATGGCCAAAATGAATACACTTCGGGTAATTCTTTTTTTTAGTCCATCGATTAATAAACCCTTGTTTTCTGAAATCGTTTTTTCAATTGTATCAAGATAAATTCCTGCTCCAATCGTCCACCCCCATTCCGGTATCCCTTTGACAAA
>JAAEKY010000959.1 GCA_024227235.1 Desulfobacteraceae bacterium
TTTATATGCTTGAAGGGGGTTGATACCTTGCAAACATAGCCATCTCTTCGCGAAAAATAAATTTACAGTTTATTGAAGATCATTGTCTCTATTGATTATTTGTTTTCATCGAGAATTGCTGGGGGAATTGGTAAATATCATATATATCCCCGAATTAAAGATAATATTGCTTTTACAAATGCCTTATCTACTCAAACCTTCAAAACTGTCTGGTGAAAAACCCCTCATTGTTTGCTTACTCACCAGCACTTTTCAATAGCCCATTTATAGTCTTTATATAATCTATTGTTTGACAGGGCTTAGACAGATGATCGATTTTGGTATCTTTTTGTTTCAGTTCCTTTATAGATTCTAAAAATTCTATATTTCCGGAAACAAACAAGATTGGAATGGTTCTATTGATTGTCCGGATATGATTATAGATATCCATCCCATTAATATCCCCTGAAAGAACGTAATCCAAACTTACAAAATCATATTTATTTCTTCCAAATAAATCTATTGCGACCTGAGCATTGTTTGCGATATCGACTTTGTGATTACAAGGGGCTTGTGTCAATATCCTGTATTGTATATCAGAAATAGCTGTTTCATCTTCAACAAGGAGAATATATTTTTCAAAATATTCTTTTTCTTTTTGGATTTCAGTTTTCTCTTCTGGGGTCAATTCTTTTTTAATAATAGGCAGAGCAATTGTAAATTTGGTTCCTGCTCCCAATTCTGACTCAGTTAAAATAGACCCTTTGTGCTGTTGGATATATTTTTTTACATTGGCCATTCCATAACCCGTACCTTTAATCTCAGCCTTATATGAGCCAGTCACATCCTTGTTCCCTTTTAGAGTGAAAGAAGGCCCGTAAATATCTTCTAAATTTTCTTTTGGAATTCCACATCCATTATCTTCAATCTCAAAAAATATTTGGCTGTCGCGGCTGTAAGTCCTGATGATAATTCTCGGAAATTTAGTCTGACTTAAAGCATGAATAGCATTTTGTATAAGATTGACAATTGCATGCTCAATCATTCCAGGGTCAGCAAGTAGTTCTGGGACACCCGTGCTTTCTTTCTTAACAATCTCAATCCCGTCCAGGTCCTTTCTCATCAGGTTTAAAACAAGTTCAATTTTTTCACTTATTCTAAAAAACACCTGCTTGGGTTCATGATCTTTAGCAAACGCAATCAGGTTTTTTGTCAAGTTCTTGCCTCGCAGCGTCTGGGCAAATATTAATTCCAATGCCTTTTTTGTTTCATCATCCTTGCAATCAAGAAGCGCAAGCTCTGTATTGCCCATTATTATGCCTAAAATATTATTAAAATCATGGGCCATTTTTCCTGCAATCTGCCCAACCAGAGCGTGTTTCCCATGTTCAGCCGCAATCTTTTGGGCTTTGAGTTTTTCTTCTTGGGCCTCTATGTTTTTGGTGATGTCCAGAGCCACTCCTCCCAGCAAAGGTGATTTGTCAGAACGGTTAATCCTGAATTTATAAGTTTGATAGATAGAGTTTATCCCGTATTTATCGGGTACTGTTTCGACAACACTCTGGTAACCTTTGTTCAGCGTTTTTTTATCATCTGCGATCATTACATCTGCAATATCTTTTGGGAAAAGATCTGAAGTCGTTTTTCCAATCCAGTCTTTTGCCCCTAAAACATCATTCATGTATTTGTTTACAAAAAGCGTCTTACTTTTTTCATCTTTTATGAATACGATTGCTGGAAGATAATTCATAAATGAAGAAAACAATTTTTCACTTTCTTTTAAATCATCTTCAGCTTGTTTTCTATCGGCCAACATTTTGTTTGTTGATATGGCTACGTCTCTGAATTCCTTTAACTCAATGCCATCCGTATTAATCGGCGTAGAATCAAGACTTGATTTACTTAAAAAAGATGAAAAGGTATCAACAGTTTTTTGAATTTGAATTGAAATGCGTCTGGACCAAAAATAAATCAAGCATAACAAAATGGCCAAAATGAATACACTTCGAGTGATTCTTTTTTTTAGTCCATCGATTAATAAACCCTTGTTTTCTGAAATCGTTTTTTCAATTGTATCAAGATAAATTCCTGCTCCAATCGTCCACCCCCATTCCGGTATCCCTTTGACAAA
>JAAEKY010000960.1 GCA_024227235.1 Desulfobacteraceae bacterium
CCTGTTACTACACCTACGCCGGTGATCTGTTTTTCCTGCTTAAACACTGGTGGTCCCAGGTATTTTTCAAGGGTTTTCTTATTAACCTGGATCTTTTCTTTGCCCTCTTTCAATATAGTGACAATACTTTTTCTTATAATTTTGTTTAATAGTTTCTCAAGGTTTCTAACTCCTGCTTCTCTTGCATAACCTTCTATTATCTGCCGTATCGTGGGATCAGTTATGGTAATTATTTTGGAGGTAAGCTTGTTTCGATTTAACAAGCTTGGCCAGGGATGTTTTCTTGCTAGCTCCATTTTTTCCTGGGTAATATATCCTGAAAGATTTATCATATCCATCCTGTCAAGAAGAGGGCCTGGTATTGTATCAAGCTGATTGGCAGTACAAATAAACAATACTTTTGACAAGTCTATTCTTAAATCCATATAGTGATCTAAAAATTCTGCATTCTGCTCAGGGTCTAACACTTCAAGCAAAGCAGATGCAGGATCTCCCTGGTATGATGAACCAATTTTATCAATTTCATCAAA
>JAAEKY010000961.1 GCA_024227235.1 Desulfobacteraceae bacterium
CGGTTCGTTCTGCCTTGCGATAACAACCGTTTCCTCAATGTCATCCATATTTTCTTTTATGGATGGCGGCACCGCAGGCGGCATTTGAGGGTTCGGTGTCACAACCACTGTTTGATCCAGCTCGTCTATGGGTGGCTCCGCCGCAGGCGGCATCTGCGGGTTGGGTGACACCACAACCGTCTGGTCCAATTCGTCTGTTTGTGGCGGCGCCACAGGCGGACTTTTTTGTGAATCACCCCCTGTTGATATGACCACGGTTTCATCAATATCATCATCCCAGGAACCGGATTGATCCTCTATTACCGGCTCATGGACGGGTTCATCCGGCTTGACGAATTCATCGACATCAACACCTTCCATACCCGTAGAAGGTACTATCGGGTCTGATGTTATAATGACGGTTTCCTGCGTATCTTCCTCATCAAACTCACCATCACTTTCAGGCGGCAATTTTATTTCGGCTACCTTCCATTTGTTGACAATGCCTTTAAGGGCTTTAATGACATGCTCGTCTGAGACATCACTTTTTGCTTTTGTAGCTTGCCTTTCTACAGGTTCAAGGATTTCTTTATTAAAAAGCTCGGTTTTAGCAGAGTCGATCAGCTTCCGGAACTTTATTTCAAAATGATTTGGATTAAATTCGGATTCCTTGCCAAGGCCTGCTTTTACAAGCATGAACCCAAGTTCCAAACCTTGTTCCCACAGCCCTTTCCAGTCCTTTGGGACCTCTTTGTCCTCCGGCTCCCAAAATAGTTTTTCCGCCTTTAAATATTGACGGGATTGGTGATTGATCACATCTTTTATTTCCAGCTCATCGTTTTCCAGACTTTCTTTTAGAATCTGCTCTGTTTCAGCAAAAACACTGCCGGCTGTATTGTGCTTATTGACACAAAACACATAAAACCATGCCATGCCTAAAAATTGATTAACGGCAAATGATGCCGTGTATTTCTCAAATGGCCTTTTTCCCACATCCCCGATTACATCCAGTATTCTGACATCATAATTCCAAAGCATTGGCAGTTGGCTGCAATTATGATGAATATCTATCCAGATTCCCTCCAGGGCAGGTTTAAAGAATATATCGTTTTCAGGCACGGTTCCAGCGGAAGTTGATTTGAACAATTCAAATAAAAAAATCAGCTTTATGTAAAATATTTCAAGAAATCGTTTTGGGTCTTCTTCGGAACTGAAAAACAGCGAATGATCCTTTGTTTTTTCTTTTAACGCTTTTAACAGCTCAAGCCGTTCGACTTGGTCATCCCCAGACAAATCATCACTGATATCGCTCCAGCTTGCGCCTGATACCAGTTTTAAGAAGTCAACAGAGGACAATTGCGGCGCCTTGTGGATCATCATGTAAAACGGGTAAAAGGAAAAGGTATCAATTCTTGATTCGGCAATTTCCTTATTTTGATGGCAGGATGACAATAAATCGCAGTTTTTGCATGGATGGTCGGTAACAACCAGGTTGCCGGATAATAACTGGGACAATCCGTTAACCACATCTTTTTTGTCCTTAACGCACTCAGGATCCGTCATTGACCTTACAGGGGAGAAAAAATCACTTTTTCCAAACGCATCAATGCAGCCCGGGCAATACAAATAGCGTTTCAAGGATTTTGAATAAGCCGGCAGACCTGCATTTTCAAGCAGCGCGTCATCCTTGCAAAGGGCTAACGCTTTTGTACAGACCGGGCAGGTCAAAGGGAGCCATGTTTTTTTTTCTTTACAATAAAACAAGGGCGCAAAAGGTATGGGCTTTTGCCTTTCGTCCACCTGGCCTTTAAACACCACGGCATCTTTACGTATTAAGTCAAAGGCGGTTTGCCAGACCGCATCAATATCTTTGTTTGTAACAGGAGAAAGCGCATCAGGATTTATCTCATATTGATCATCCTGAATAACCAAATACACATTTTCAATACAACTGCCCGCGTCGGTGGTTATGCGCCCGGATAAAGTTCTTGAATAAGGACCGTTTTTATAATGACAAGTTTGAAAAGTAGTTTCGGATAAAGCTGCCCCGGTAAACTGAAGATGGAAACCGGATGCTTTTGTTTCAAGATATGGTATTAATGAGATGGTGTTGCCGTCTGATGCCACTGTAGTTCCTTAAATATCTAAAGACATACCTGCAATATAAAACATTTTGCTGTTATATTTATAGAAGATATGTCTTTGTTTTATTAGATTAATTTGTTCAGTGTAAAGAATCAGCAGTTAATTTTGAGCAAAATATGTTAATTTATTTGTTTATAATATTTAACCAAAAGCTGTAATGAACTGGTGCGGAACCAAAACCCACAAATATCATTCTGTTCTTATCGTCAGCATCCACCCGCGTTGCAGGCGGATTGAACTTCCGGGCATAGGCCGGGAATTCAAAAGCACGTCAGTGCTTTAAACGTTGCGGTTGGAACCGGATGCAAAGCACCCGGTATTGAAACAACCCATAAAAGGTTCGATTGATCTGTTAATTTAAGTCACTAAAAATTATTATTATTTTGCTAATTTGTCAAGTGGGATTTGGGCAACGTCAAGACAAGATATGGTGCCGTGGTATATACAGATCATACTTGTGGTTTTAAATATGACCACTACTCTGGGATAATGGTCTGAAGACTTTCTTATAGCCAACCTTGATTAACGAGGCTGTATTCAATGCCATTTTATTATGTTCATTGTTTAATCTGGCAGTTATGCCATATCAAATAAAGACAATCGTATTTTCACTTCCGGACTGATCCAATTTCTATATTTTTTATTCCGAGCATTGCACTGGATAAGATGCCTAGCACAACGCTTATGCCAGTAAAGAGCAGTCTTTCTATCGTAGCGACCAGCAATCCTATCTCGTTGGTGACACCCACCACACTTAGATAATAAATCAATGAAGCCTCCCGAATGCCTAACCCCATTGGTACCATTGAAATTGCGCCAAAAAAAAATGCCGCGGAACTTGCGATTAAAGCGTGATAAATTGACAATTTTGATGAAAAAAAGAAACACATTAAAACCAAGTTAACGCTTGCTAATATCCTTCCTGAAAACAATATAAGCAAATAAACAATTAAATGCATTGCTCTCATATGTGAAAATGCATCATTTATATCCTTAACAAATTTTCTTATCCTGCTGTTCATGGGTAATTTCTTTAAAATGCTCCCTGAATAATAGATAACCGTAATCATTAACATGGAAAGGATAAAAAAGGATAAAATTAAGGCCTTCATGCTATTTGTGATATAATAAACAGAACCGAATAACGCAATTATCCCACACAATCCTGTACTAACTGTTAGTTCAATAAAAATCATAGCTGTGCCTGTGGCGTATGGGATGTTGTGAAACCGCTTCAATAAATAAATTGATGTTAGAAAACCAAGCTTTGCAGGAGTTGAATAATGAGCGGCCATTGAAGAAAAATGGATCAAAACAAGGTCTTTAATTTTTGGTGTATATGATAAAGAATACAGAAGATACTTTCTCGCAATAATAAAAGAGGCAGAAATCATTAAATAGATGAGTATAATTATAAAAAGTTGCCATAACTCCAATAAAGCAACAGTCTTTAAGAAATCCTTTACAGATATTTTATAAATAAACGCTAATACAAAAAAGAATATAATAAAAAAGAAAAACCAATACTTTTCAACCCAATGCTTGATGTCCATTACCTTATTCTATGTCTTATATTTTTACTTTGATTGATATTTACACTTTATTCTATAGATTTCTGTGGATATCCTTCCGCTTGGTTTCATTTAAAATAATATAGCACCTTATTCACATTATCTTGAAACAGATGGACAATCTGCCATGGTATTTAATAATGCAACGTGAACTTTAAAAAACCTGGATGAACTTCGATAGAAAAGCCCCAATCATCAGCTTTATTGAAACAACTTTGGCATAATTCAGTTCCTGAAGAGTACGGCTTGGTTTCAAGTTGTTCATAGGCTTACCATCCCAAAACCATCACTTGAGGTTTTGTAATATTTGCTTAAATGAAATAAGGGTCAAGCATTATCATCCGAATTCCCCTGTTGATGGGCGCAGTTGCTGTCATTGCTGTAACATCAATCCTGCTTTCGGACACGTAAAACCTTTGCAGGCACTCCTGCCACTAAAACATAGGGATCGATATCCTTTGTCACTACCGCCCCTGCCCCAACTTGCGTTCCCCGACCGATGGTTACGCCTGGAAGAATAATTGCGCCGGCCCCTATGTCGCAATCATCGCCTACCACCACGGGGGCAAACTCGATACGACTATGCAGTATTGGCACATGCGTACCCTCCTCTGCATGAAAAGAAGTAATAATCTTGACACCAGGTCCAATTCCTACATTCCGGCCTATAGTGAGCCCTCCGGCACTGTGTAAAAAACACTGGGGCCCAATCCACGTGCCTGAGCCAATAAGCATCTTGTTCCGGTGGTAACCTTTTAGAATAGCATAGTGACCAATGTATACGTCGTCTCCTATTTGAACATTTTCCGCATGAAAAACGAGCACTGCTGTTTCAATGACAACGCGGTCCCCCAACCTTCCAAATTGGGATAATTTGAATTCACCAGTGCCGTGTGAACTCCTTTTCATTACGCTCTTATTCCCATTTCTTCCAAAATTGCTACAAGTTGCTGCACCACTATACTTTGCTCCGACTTTTTAAGGCCATCATATAAAGGCAACGTTAGTGAGTGTTGGAATACCCACTCCGCAGCAGGAAAATCACCAATTTTATAGCTGTATCGGGTACGAAAGTAGGTGGTCATTGGCATATGCCATGTACCAATTGTACTCTCAATGCCCTGCGCTTTCAAACGAGCGATTATTTCAGTCCGGAATGCTGAAGACTCCTCCGGCAGCAACACGGGGTAGGACTGGTATACGGGCTGACTACCTGGAGCAACAAACGGTGCATTAACCGTACTTTCATCGAGCAACTCACAATAATGCACAGCCAAGCTGCGTCGTGCTTCGATGATGCGATCCAACTTGGACATCTGAGTGATTCCTAATGCGGCCTGAAATTCAGTCATACGGTAGTTATAACCCGGCATGACAAAATCAGGAGATGATTTATCAGAATCCAGCCCATGATTGCGAAGTGCTCGTAGTTTAAGAGCCAGGTCACAGTCGTTTGTTGTAATAACGCCACCTTCTCCAGTTGTTATTATTTTCCGGGGATGGAAACTAAAACAGCCCATCGCTGCCCAAGTACCAGCGTAGCGACCGTTTAGCGTAGCACCTAATGCACATGCGGCGTCTTCGATGACGGGTAATTGGTAATGCTTTGCCAGTTTCATTATCTCCGTCATATCAGCCAATTGACCGAAGGTATGAACGGGTAATATGGCTTTAACGCGTTGGGCTATTTCCTTGTTAGTCATCAGGCGTCCCAGCACGATTTTAAGTTGAGCAGGATCCATATTAAACGTATCAGTACAAACATCTATAAAAACAGGTTGGGCTCCGCATAATTCAATAACGTTTGCAGTTGAAATCCAGGAATAAGCAGTAACTAGCACCATATCTCCCGGTCTCACATCTAAGGCGTTCAGGGATAGGTGTAAAGCGGCAGTGCCATTGCTAACAGCAATAGCATACTCTGATCCAAGATAATCAGCTACAGAACGCTCAAATGCGGCTACATGAGAACCTTGCACAAGAAATCGAGATGTAAGGACTTTCCTAACGGCCTCCAGATCATCTTCTTCAATAGAAGGTACGGTTAATTGAATCATAAAATTATATCCGGCTCCGGAAAAACTCTGCAGTACGCCGAATCCCTTCATCTAAATCGACTTTTGCTTTAAAACCGATCATTTCTCTTGCCTTTGCAACACTAGGAACCCGAAGCTCCACATCAGCATATTCTTTTCTGGCAAATCTTATCCTTGATGATGACGCCAGAACCCTTACAACAGTCTGAGCCAATCCGTAAATAGTCAGGACAGCTCTTGCATTACCTATATTGAAAGACTCACCGACTGCGTTGGGATTTTTAATGACCCGCATCAAGCCATCAATAAAATCATCAATATAGCACCAGGCTCTGATCTGATTGCCATCACCATGAATTTGAATTTCCTCATTTTTTAAAGCGCGCTGGATAAAAATCATCATAGCCCCTTCTCCAACCTGGCCTGGCCCATAAATATTAAACGGCCGGAGCGTTACAGTAGGCATACCAAACTCTTGATTATAAGCAGTTGTTAGGTGTTCGGCTGCAAGCTTGCTAACTGCATAAGTCCAACGTGCTTCGCCAACAGCTCCAATATGTGTCGTATCATTTTCCTCTGCACGAAAGGCTGATTGTCCAAATACTTCACTGGTTGAAAAATCGATAAGCCGTTGCAGGTTTTTCAGCTCTTTTGCTGATTCCAACACATTTGCCGTGCCTATCATATTTACACGTATCGTTTCAGTCGGTTTTTTTATGACAGTATCTATTCCTGCAATACCCGCACAATGAACTACTATTTCAGCCCCTTTCATTGATTTTCGAAGCAGTTCTAAATTGAGCACATCGCCTTTTATGATAGTAAGGTTCGGATGATTGACGAATGGTTTATTATGCAGTGCGTCTCGGCGGAAATCATCGTAAACAGTGACCTTGTTGGCGGCGATAAGGCGACCAATAAGCGTGGAAGCAATAAAACCGGCGCCACCTGTAATAAAGATATTCTTGTTTTCAATCATAAATTTCCATAGCTTTTTTGAAATATTGCATTGGAATCAGTCTCCATTTATTACCTTGGCGAATTCTCGAAGATAAAGCATACCCCCTAGTTGGCTATCGACTATGTACTTTTTCATTTCACCCTTACTCTTTTTTCCCATTTTTGCTACCTCGTCGCGGTGGTTGATTGCCCAGGCCAATTTATCCGCAAGATCCATCGGATCATTCGGCTTAACAAAAAGACAATTGTAACCATGACGCCAAGGGGTATTCACGTTATCTTTTGCTTTCACCATTATCTGTGTTTTACCGCTAATAGTAAACTCCTGGCTGACAGTATTGAACGCAATACCCCCCACACCCAGGCAACAAAACTGCATATAGTTCAAGACATTTGTTTTTGCCCCTAAAAGGGTCACATGATTTTTCAGGTCATTTTCAACAATACTTTGCAAGATTTCCCTTCTTACACGACTATCACCATCACCAATATAAAAGACATGAAAATTCATATTTCGCAATGCCAATATTTTACTAGCATAAATCAATGTAATAAAGGGTAATTTAAAATAGTTTAATTTTAAATAATCAAACCGTCCCACAAATAATACAATAAAAGGATCTTGTTTTCGACTGACAATACCCCTCATATCTTCAGGGAATTCACCCGAATCATTGGTGTGGATTATTAGAGGTAATTCAATATAGCGAGCTGGAAAATCTTTTTTGTTTTGAAGATTCCAAGGTTGAGGCCCATAACAATCAATAGCCGCATCTACCTTGGCATGGATAAATCGGTTTAACCATTTAGGCAACAATCTAATATCACTGCCTCGTGCGGTCAGAACTATCTTATTTCCCAAGAACCATTTTGAAGGAAGTGCCAAAAATGCTGTCAGGGTCCACTGAGCATGAATAATATCAGCCCATGCAGCATGCTTTAAAATGCTCAAAACGAAAAATAAACATAAAAATGGAATTTGTATGATGGATAAGAACGATCTTTGATTATATACGGGGATGCCTGGTTTCTTCAAAACTTGCAATGATTTCGGTACGAAATATTGAAATCGGAATACAGTAATCTTTTCATGAATTTTTTCAAATTTATGTGCCCCGCTAAAATGGGGCGTGATTATTCTTACACTCGCTCCATTTTTCGCGTATGAAATGGCTTCTGAGAGTACAAATTTTCCGTCATAAACGTTGTTTTTATAAGATGGGAAGCTAGAAGAGGTAATCAGTATATTCATGTATTCTCTGTTGATTATTAAAGCGTTTCGTTAATAGTTTCGCTTCTATCAATTCATCATGCGATTATCTAAGTCGCTTATTATATTCCATATCAAACCACATACCAAAAAAAAGAGATTGCAATCCGCTGACAAGTGTAAAGATAAGAGCCATCGCGTTTATATCCGGTATATTTCCACGCATTGCCCAGATGTAGAAAAGTCGTATCGTTAAAGGAATACTGACGCCCAACAGAATGAAAGACAGTGTATAAAAAAAGACAAGTGGATGAAAATCCTTAATGACATACTTGAAAAATAAGCGTTTACAGAATCCTTTCCACAAGAGCCAGGATATTCTCGGAACAACCTTTATCAACCTTATCCCTGATTTCTCCCCTATATTATAAACCGGCTTTATGTGCACATCTCTCACTCTAAAATCAAACTGGTTCAATTTAATCAAAAGATCGTTTGGCATACCATAATCTTTATATATTACATCAAGATCTAATATTGTTAAAGCTTCCAGTGAAATGGCGGTATAACCGCTCTGGGAGTCTGCAATGTGCCAATATCCAGAAGCAACTTTTGTCATAAGCGATAAAAAAGAATTCCCCATATAGCGAATATGGGGGATCATATTCCAAGCATCACCATAAAAAAGCCGGTTTCCTTTTGAATAATCTGCACTTCCTGAAGCAACCGGCTCAATGATTTCTTCCAAATCATCAGGATCCATCTGGCCGTCCCCTGCCATTACTACCGTGATTTCAAATCCATTATCCCTCGCCTCTATATAACCTGTTTTTATGGCACCACCTACACCTTGATTCACTTCATGTTCAACAATTTGTATTTTTAGGCTTTTCTTTTGATATCTTTTTACGATTTCTACTGTTTCATCTTTGCTTCCATCATCAACAATGAACACCTTGTCAACATAATCCGGCATGGTTTCAATTACCTTACCTATTTGTGTTTCCTCGTTATATGCCGGAACTACAACACAAATTGATTTATGTTTGTACATGCTCTTCGTTTCCATTAGATAAAATTATAATTATTTTACATACAAATCTACTTGCTATGAGAACTGAGATTTGCGCAATACTGTTTTATTCATTAAATTTACAGCAGACTACTTTTCTCAGCTTCATCTGAAAGTTGAGAAAAGATTCTGCTGAGTCGAAATAAATTATTGTTTTACCGAAATAGGAAGACCATTTAACTGGGTTTGATCCTTTCAGACAAAAGAAAGAGTAGACGGCCATCCAATAAATATAATTATATGTTTAAACAAGCCGACTTGCACTGTCAAGTGAATTAACCATCTTCAAATACATGATTTTTTAACCGATATAACCCATGTCCGTTATTTGAATAAATCAGACGGGCATGCTTTTTAAAGAATTTTCCAATTATTTCCGTTTCTCTGTCGCTATAATTATCCAGAATCCATTTATTTAATAAATCATACCTTGCAAGAATGTGTGTTATATTTTCACTTTCAAGTTCAGCAAATATCTTTTCTGACGAATTCTCACGCAATACTACTTTTGAAACCAAGTCAAAACTAAAAACGTGCTCTCTTTGAATGTAATATCCACGGTTTCCGAGGAACAAACATAATATTTTCGAATTATCCGGAGTATTATGGTTTGCATAACTAATTGCAGCATATTCCGGACGAATCTTTTCAATGAATTCATCCCGCCCCACCTTGCCGCTTATGTAGCTCATCGGTTCAATTTTTTCGAATTGATCAATAACATAAATAGCATTCAAACTTAGCAGAAAAACTAAAATGCTTAGCACACATCCTGTTAATATCTTTCTTAATTTTGCGGAATACCTTCTATTAATAACTGCAACTATTTCATGCAACCCAAACACAGATAGAATCACCAAAGGCGAAATCATTGGACAAATATATCTTATCCGCATATCTGTTTGAACAAAAGCATAGAATAAAAATAAAAATGCGAATGCGAATAATATCTTTTTTTCAGTTCTAAAAGATTGACTGTTCTTTCTGAAATTGAATAATGAAAAAAAGGGTAAAAAGAATAAATATGGGTTAAGTCTCCCATCAAACAACTTGGGATTATCATCTTTACCCTGGAAGAATATCCTGACCGGTATGAGAGCCGTTTCCCACCATTTCTCACCATAAACTAATTTTCTTACTGTAAAATGTCCCCAGTGTCCCTTAGGTTTATTAACAACTTCTGAAGCATTTCTTGCACGATCCGATGAATCTGCATCATGCTCTTTTATTGGGATTGGGACGACCTTTTTAGGATTAAATAAACTGTCATAAAGCGGATATATTGGATTGTTCGTCCAGATATAATTTTTTATCATCCACGGCGAAAATACCATAAGCGAAACAAATATGAAAATGGCACAATAACCGATTGCCATTCCCTGTCTTTTCGTTTTGTCGTGAACAAATCGCAAATATATAAACGGCACAAAGAAAGAAAGCAAAAATAAAACAATTAAACCATTATATTTTGTTCCAAGAGCAAGTCCACACCAAATTGCAGAATAAATCAGATGCTTAATGTCGAAGTCTTCTTCAACCCATTTCAATAGCCCAAATATCGAAGCTGTAGAAAACAAAACTAATCCCAAATCAACATAAGCTGTAATTGAAAGCTTTATTATCACAGGAAGGGAAAGAAATAGAAGAACTCCGAAAAGGGCATAAAGTGTATCAATCCTTTTTTTCAGATAGCCAAAGATTAACCAAACAGTCATCAGAGCAAATGAAAAATGAATGAGCTTTGGAATAATATCATTTCCAAAATAAAGTGTGATTAAATACAACAAATCTATATTCATGGGGTAATAAGAAAATTTTAATTCCGGAATTTCATAGATACTACCATGTTTCAAGTAGAGCTTAGGAATTGCTAAATGATGGATCAGTGCGTCTCTGCTGACAGGTGGAACATAGGAAAGGATAATAATAGATAGAATAAGTGATAGTAAAAGCCCAACAAGTATTATTTTAATGTATTTTGGAAATGACGCCATTTAGCTTCAATAATGTCCGGTTAGCTTCTTGCAAGCTTTGCATGAAGATAAAAACGTTGGGAAAAGAGAACGTGGGACCAAATCAACCCTGGATAAAACTCCCTGTCTGGTTAAATAGGATGTTTTTTTCGAGCAAAATATAGAAATACACTCTATGTGAACCATCCTAAGCATAATCAATCCAAAACCCTGCTAAATATCTCCGGCGGTATCTGTCCTAAATAAATTTTACCGTCTATGACATAACCTGGTGTACCATTAATCCCCAGCTTCATTCCAATGGCAATATCATGTTTTATTTTATATCGA
>JAAEKY010000962.1 GCA_024227235.1 Desulfobacteraceae bacterium
AGTCATCCTACCATCTCGGTATGATCTCAGATAACAAGATTGTCTGGGTTTGATTGTAAACCACTATTTCAGACACTGAGTGCTCTGAACATGACGAGTGTTTGCAATGTCTGGAGCAGAATGAGCGCACAAAAGAATGTCAGGTTCCTGCACACCAAAATCAGCATGCCCGAGGGGAACAAGGCAACCTGCCCTAGGTACCTTTTAGTACACAGGGCAACCTGCCTTATGTACTTTTTGGTATCCAGGGCAGCCTGCCCTAGGTCCAATTTAGGGTCTAAAGCATCCTTATGTACAAATTAGGGTCTGAGGCAGCCTGCCCTGGCTCCAATTTTGTGTCTGAGGCAGCCTGCCCTAAATACCTTTAAGTATCCAGGGCATCCTGCCCTATGTACCTTTTAGTACACAGGGCAACCTGCCCTAGGTACCTTTTAGTACACAGGGCAACCTGCCCTAGGTACCTTTTAGTACACAGGGCAACCTGCCCTTAGTACCTTTTAGTACACAGGGCAACCTGCCCTAGGTACCTTTTAGTACACAGGGCAACCTGACCTTGGTACCTTTTAGCACACAAGGCAACCTGCCCTAAGTACCTTTTAGTACACAGGGCAACCTGCCCTAGGTACCTTTTAGTACACAGGGCAACCTGCCCTAGGTACCTTTTGGTACACAGGGCAAATTTAGGTATAAATTAAGAAGTTCATGACAAAAAAGAATGGTGACCTCTACACTATGTTTTTTGGGACTGTTAGTGACTAGCAAGTGATAATGTACACTCTTTCTTGAGCTTAGAGAGTGATCACTCGTTCTGGCCACTTTTTATAATTTGACATAGTTGTAACTCTGTCTGTCCATTTTTTTACCATTTGAAAGAGTCAAGACAAGTTTTGAGACCATTTTTTGAGCTGAGAGAGTGATCACTTGTTCTGGCCACTTTTTATAATTTGGATTTTGGAATTTGGACAGTTCTTTGCAATTCAGGTTGCAGTCAGTTTTCCTTGCATATCTTGGGCAATTTAACTCCAAATCTCTTATCCAGGGACACTTATGGAAACTAGAGATCCATAGCTTTAATTTGGCACCAAGATTGATGGGATTTTATTCATTATTGATGAAGATATTAGCTCCTGAAAAAAGCGACGAGGTTTGCTTACATAGCCTGTAGTTTGCTTGGTTCAATTTAACTTATCTCATAATTAATTTAACATAACTTCAAAATATTTTGTCTGGGGCAATCAGTATCTAAGACAAAATCCTTCAATATTGTCTCAATAATCTAGAATTATTTGACAATTACATTTGATGAGTACAAATGATTTCCAAATTCTGACATCAATAATTGTCATGAATACTTATATACCCAAAACTTTTTTAAAAATCAAAAAAAATGTTTAAAAACAACTAGTAATAGGTCTGTAAACATTTCCTGATAGATTTCCTACTTCAAAACCCCCTAAATTTTGAATCTTTTTAACCTCATGAGTTTAAATCCTCTCTAGGTTTAAATCCTAGTAGTATAACTGGATTTAGGATCACTGGAGTTACACCTAGCTATAATGCAGCATATAAGATAAGTTTACAAACTCATATAAAATAATAATAATAATAATAATAGTGTATATTTTCAATAAGTGATGGGGGCATTATAACAAACACCATTATTCACTTGTAACAACAGACATCTAAACACTAAATATTTGAGGATATACTTTTGGGAAGTCCCATTGTCATTTTTTTTAAATGTTTGTCAAAATCCTTTCCAAATTCCATTTTGATTGTCCATAGTCATCATTGTATTTCGTCAAATAAAGCCCAAATTTCTGTGCATTTGCTCATCAAAACCCTATCTGCTCCATCAATCATATTTTTCAAATTTTCCTCCAAAATCTTTCTGGTCTAAAATCAAAACATGAAGGTGTAAAACATCTCTGTGACCAATGTGACTTCAAAACACCACAACAGGGGACATTGTCAAGACATATCAAATCAAAACATGAAGGTGTAAAGTATCCATGTGATCAATGTGACTAGAAACAGAACAGTGCAGAAACATGCAATTTTTTGGTTTTTTTCAACATTTGACCATATAGGCAATGGAAAGAGGCTATTCAAAAATGTTTTTGCGCCTGGTCATTTTTCCTAGGACCCTTAGTTTAAAAGATAGGAAAAAAAAGTCCCACTTTCAGGCACCACTATAGCTGTTTTTTTGAAAAAATCTTCTTTCCATATCATAACAAGAAATAAAAAAAACTAAAAAAAAATACAGTTGTTATATTCCTACATTGAGTTTTTAAGCCCTAAAGTTTGAAAATGTCAAGACTTATTGCTAATTATCAGCTGATCCGAGCGCTTTCTGGAGTATGCCATTTTTTTTGGGCTATCTGTCTGGTCGTTTTGAGATATTCTGAGCCAAATTCCGATGAAAAATGGCGAAGCTAGAGCTAAAACAAGA
>JAAEKY010000963.1 GCA_024227235.1 Desulfobacteraceae bacterium
GAACATGAAAATAAAATTAGGTCAGAAGTCAAGTCTGCCATGACATATCCGATAATAGTAGTAATCATGCTAGTAATTGCTTTTTTTGTTCTTTTACTTTTTGTGATTCCTAAATTTGAAAGGATTTACGCTCAGGCTGGGGTTGATCTGCCTCTTCCAACAGTGATCTGTATAAGTATGAACAATTTTTTTGTTCAGTATTGGATGGTCTATATCCCTGGAATTGTTGGATCAGTTCTTTTTTTAATTAATTGGGTAAAAACAGAGAACGGCAGGTATATGAAAGATGCCTTTCTGTTAAAAATCCCATTATTAGGAACATTAATTCTAAAAGCGGTCATGAGCAGGTTTGCCAGTATTTTTGCCATATTGCAGTCAAGCGGTATCGTTATATTAGAGTCTTTAAATATTTTGGCTGGAACCATTGGAAATGCTGCCATAACAAAGGAATTTGAAAAGATCAGTGAAGACTTGACAGAGGGAAAAGGTATTGCCGATCCCTTAAAAAATTCAAAATACTTTCCCCCCATGGTGGTCAATATGGTGGCCATTGGTGAGGAATCCGGAACCATGGACGATATGCTCAAAGAGATTTCAGTGCATTATGATACAGAGGTGGAGTATGCCATAAAAAAACTGACTGATGCTGTGGAACCTCTTTTAACGGTTGGGTTAGCTGTTGTGGTTGGCTTTTTTGCTTTAGCCATTTATCTGCCCATGTGGGATTTGATCAAGATTGTAAAGTAGAAAAAAGAAGAAATGTTAGCGATTACTGGATATTACTAACAAAGTATTCTATACTGTTATTAACTTTTATTTATAAAGGAGTCTGTCATGGAAAAAAAATGTCATTTAAGAAATCAAAAGGGTTTTACATTAATTGAAATTATTGCTGTCCTGCTTTTGTTGGGTATTATGGCGGCTGTTGCTTTACCCAAATATATTGGAATGCAGGAAGAGGTTGAAAATGCGACTCTGCTTGTAGCGTTAAATGATATGAGATCAAGGGCTGCCTTAGGATATTCCGCATCCGTCCTGAGAAATGGTGGTGCGGCTGTTATCGCAGATACTGATACGTGGACCGAATTACAGTTCGCAGATACCGCTGCCGTTCAAGATGCTTTCAGAGATTTTGGCGGGACCTGGGTCCGTACTTCTGAAACAGTTATTACATACACAACTCAGTATAACGGTGGGGATGCAACTTTTACTTTGTCTGCAGCTGCTACTGTTGATGATCCTCCAACAATAGCTTTGGCTACACCATAATAGTTATTTGTGTTTGAAATTAGTGAAAATACCCATCTAAACGGTTTTTCATTAATTGAAGTGATAGCAGTTCTACTATTGTTATCTATTGTTTCAGCTATCATCCTGCCCCGGTTATTTGATACCGGGGCAGATGAAGCTGCCACCATTGATAAAATAAAATCTCATCTAAGATATGCCCAGCTTCGTTCCATGAATTCTCAGGTAAACTGGGGTATTAAGTTTGAGGATGCTTCCAATGCTTACTGGCTATTTAACAACGCTCCTCCAAATACAGAAAATGACAAAATTAGATTTTCCGGAGAATCGGCAGATCAAGTCTCCTTTCCCAGCACCATGACCATGGCTGCTTCACCTACGCTTATTGCCTTTGATTCTTTGGGGAACCCTCTTACAGGCCCTAATGCTGCGACACTAAGCGCTTTTACTGCTGAAACGCTGACGCTAAGTGCTGGAAAATCTATAACAATCACAGACAATACAGGCTATATCCCCTGATGAAACTAATCAGACACCCCCATAATTTTGATAAAGGATTTACCCTGGTTGAGGTCATCGTAGCCCTGATCATGATATCCCTTTTTGGAATCATGTTTGTCAGTTTTTTTCAAACCCAGATTGTTGGAAGCACGACACCAGTTACCATGATGGAGCAGGGATTTGCACTAGAAGGGATCATAGAAAAAATTAATGCTGATTATACAGACCTGGTTAATACTGATCCAACTCCTTTGTTAACTCTTCAGGCTAGAATTAATGCGTTCAATTATGGTGTATACACCCCTACAACCAGATTTATTACATTTGATGGGGGTGGTAATGAGGAAAGCGCTGCCTGCACCGTTGATTGTGCCACCCTAAAAGTATCCATTGCCGTTGGAGATCAAACCGTTACGACACTTTTTACAAGGGAACCGTAATAAAAAGTAAGCATAATAAAAAAAGAGCCATATGATACACATCCTTAAAAACAAAAAAGGGTTTACGCTGGTTGAAATCATAGTTACCATGATCTTGGTATCAATCCTTTCAGCCGGTGCTGGTATGGGGATTGTTGCAATCACACAAGGGTATCTTTATGCCGGTAAAAATGGCCAAATGGCTCAGAAAACCAATATTGCCATGAAGCGTATGTCACGGGAGCTTCAGGACATTTATTTTGTATCCGCTGCTTCAGCCAGTTCCATCACGTTTTTTTCCACACTGGGGCAACGAACCATAGGGTTTGATACAAATGCCATTAAATTGTCTGAAAATGGTGATCCAATTGCAGGTGGTGATATTCTCATTGATGATATCGCAAATTTCACCTTCAGTTTTACGCACACTTCTGGTGGTTCCTGGTCAGTTGGAAATGATATTCAAGACCTGACAGGCATCACCATTTCCTTTGATGTTTTGAGAAGTGATATTGCGTCAGGAAGCATGACCTTTACAACTACCGTTTATTTAAGAAGTAACAATAACTTGGGAGGGACGATCTGATTTTGAAACTGGTTAAAGGGTCGGTGGGAGTAAACGAAAACGGCGGTATTCTGATTGCCGTAATTGTAACCATGGTGGTGATTTCAGCTTTAGGTGCAGGGCTGGTCTCAATCACTGGCACCTCTGTTTTTAACCAGACAATATCAAACAGTTCAAGCAATGCATCTCATTTGGCAGAGGCAGGTTACCGTTATGCCCAATCAAATATCCAGACCATTGGGGCCATTCACGGCGAAACTTTTACTCTGGATAGCGGGAACTCTTTTACCATCACAGTGAACACGTATGATTTTGATATTCAAGGTGTATCGGGAACTACTATACTTGAAACTCAGATCCCCTATGGGGATGTCCCTTTCTCAGATGTTTCTATTTCCGGCAGGATTGCCGTTGGAAATACCATCTATGAATATACATCCATTTCTGTAACCGGCAATGATGTAGATTTTACCATACCAGGTGGTGGCTTACCTACTACAGGAAAGGTAAGGCTTGCCGCCTTAAAACAGGGGAATTCAACAATTACAGAAAACGATACCATTACATTAAGGGGCACAAATCCAACGAATTTATTCCCTGCGAACAATGGCGCTTTCACAGTTGGATCAGATCAATATCGGTACCGTTCCAAAACCGAAGACACATTGGTTGGTATCACATCAGCTGATGGTCACTGGCCTGGTGATTTTACTCTGAATAATAATGACCCTGTTATTCTTGATAATTTCATTGAAGTTCAGTCAACAGGCAATTATGGAAGCGCATTGACTGCTACCAATAGGCTCATGGCATATAACATTCTATTAGATGGCGGAACAGGGGAAAATGAAATAATCGATCATTTTGATGATAGAGATGACTGGTCTCCCAATGCCGGCCCAGGATCAACCGGTGAAGGAACATTTGATATAGGTAATATTGATGGAAACAATGCGTTGACCATCACAAGTACTACAGATGTAATTGGATCAATTGATACAAGCAGTATCAATTTTAACTGGCAGGGTACGGATCTTGATTTGAATGTCATCTGGAGTAATAATTCAAACATGTTAAGCTATAATGCCCAGATTAAAATTATGATGGATGGTCCAGATCCTTCAACCTATGAACCTGCATACCAGGGTATGGCAGATAATTATTTTTATATGACCGGATTAAATTTCAGGAAACGTGACAATGGGGACAGTTATGGATTATCCTTTTACAGGGCTGAACCGGATAATGCAGATGGCATACCCGATTCGTTCAATCCCAATGGTGGTGGAGATGGAAATGGCGGCCAGGCGATGGTATTGCTCTGGGAGCGGATTGGGGCCTATGGTGTCGGATGGAGATGGCTTGCGTATGCAAATTTGTCTGATGTTAATATAATGCGGGAACCACAAGCTATATTTGAAGATGATTTTGAAACAGATCTGTCGAACTGGATTGCAGGCGTTCCTGATTCCTTTAATTTTGAGACGATTACATCACATGATGGCAACCCGTCGCAAACGATTACTGACAGTCCGGGTGAAAAATATAAAAATAACAAAAGCTATATGATTACATCCAATGCAATTGATATTTCAGGATTGGTATCCTTATCTCTATCCTTCTGGCATAAATACAGAACTGAAGCTAGATGGGATATATGTGAAGTTGAGGTTAAGCCCAATAATGGAAACTGGCAAACACTTGCAACCTATGATGGGAACCATAATGCCTGGGAACAGGTTTCTTTTGGTTTAGACGGTATTCTGCCGGCAGATTCCATACAGATACGCTTTACACTTGATACCGATGGAAGCGTGCGAAGAAGAGGATGGAATATTGATGATGTAAAACTTGAGACCTTATTTCCTAAATGGATGACATTGATGCTTCATTTAGAAGAAAAAGATATTTTAGGTACAAAAACAAATGAGATTAAAGCCTATGTCAGCGATGAGACCTTGCGGGGTACTGCCAACGATGATCCCCAGGATAACAACCGGTTGAACAATCCAAGAGGAGATATCAACTGGCCACCAGATAATGTAGATGATACAGACGCTGGTAATGATCATTTTACCTTAATTAAATGGGACGGGATTAATACTGGCGTCACGCTAACTGGAGTCGGAAAAGAATTGGAATCCATTATACAGGTAGATTCAATCACATCACCCGATGTGGGAGCGTTTACCCAGGCCGAATTCGGACTTCATTCCTGGGGGTGGAATTATAATGTCTCCTATTTTGATGATTTTTCAATTCAAACGCAATGATGGTGCGTAAAGCAATTCTCGGTGACAAATAATTATTAGCCCACACCATAAAGAATTTTTTGATATATAATTTCACGTTAGTATTCATAACCCGTTACAGGCTGATGGCCTTTTGGCCGCTGGATGGCCATTGCAACGAATTCTATGATTCCCTTCGCCGCTGACCGCCAAAAACTCGCTCATTCTTCTCTCAGACACTTTGGCGGTTAACAGCTTTGGTCATCAAGAATTTGTAAGCAAAGTGCCATATGCTCCTGCAAGGCAATCAGCTTTCCACTGTTAAACATTTTTTAGACTTGGACCAAAAAAGGGGATGTTAAAGCGTACCATGTCGATAAAAATACTATGCACGAATGGCAAAGGGTTGCTCCTTATTATTGGTTCCAAATACAACCCTTTTTTATTGATCATATGCAACCAATTGTTGTATGGAAACATATGCCTTTTAAGTTCATAAATATTTATATCAACAGAGATCAAAAAAAAACATTATTTCAGCAAATTTATGAAAAGATACGCGATAATATCCTAACCGGCAAACTCAAACCAGGAGCAAAGCTTCCTGCTACCCGGCGTCTGGCAAAAGAATTAAAAGTATCCCGGAACGTTGTCATGGAGGCCTATGACCAGCTTCATGCAGAAGGATACATTGAAAGCAGCCAGGGGGCTTATACAAAAGTTGCAGTGAATAGCTATTACGAAAGATATCAATCAGGCAAAAAAAGAAAACAACCGCCCCAAAAGAAACCAATTAATTATGATATTGAATTTCGAACCGGTATACCTGATTTAAAGACGTTTCCTAAAAACCTTTGGGGAAGTTATCTTAAAAAAGCAGTTCTGCAAACAAATGACCAGGAGCTTGGATATTATAAACCGGAAGGGCTTTTTGAGCTCAGAGAAATACTTTCGGATTATTTGTATCGGGTTAAAGGAATACAGGTTGAAGCCAATCAAATTGTCATCACATCTGGTGCCACACAAGCTTTGTCCCTAACTGCAGGATTATTGTACAAAGATCAGTGCCAAGCTGTTATTGAAGATCCTGGAGGGTATGGGGTTATAGGGATTTTCAAAAGAGCAGGCTATGGTTTGAGTACTGCTGATACTGGCAAGGACGGCTTGATTCCAGACAGCATCAAACTGATGCCGCATACAAAGCTTATCTATACTACACCATCCCACCAATTCCCCATGGGAAGTATTTTGCCTGCGGCAACCAGGATTAAATTGCTTAATCTGATTCAGGATAAAAATGTGTTTATTGTTGAGGATGATTATGACAGTGAGTTCAGATATGATGGTCCGCCAATACATCCTTTAAAAGCACTTCATCCGGAAAAAGTAATATACCTGGGCTCTTTCAGCAAAGTGTTAAGTCCGGCTTTAAGAATTGGATATGCAGTATTGCCTTTATCAATGATTGAAGATTTTAAGCAAATGAAGCGGTTTTCAGATGCATGGTCACCATTGATTAGTCAAATTGCGCTTAAGAATTTTATTAAAGACGGTCAGTTTGAAAAACATGTGTATAAAATGAAAAAAAAATATCAAAGGAAAAGAGATGTTCTTATCCATACATTGATTGAGGAGTTTGGGAATAATATCCAAATTTTTGGTGAAAATGCTGGATTGCATATCGTTGTTAAATTCCATGAAAAGACATTCAAATACAATGAAAACTTTGAAGTCTGCCAGAATGGTGTTTTTATACATTCGTTAGAAAAACATACCATAAATAAAGGGAACCATTGTGATAAATTAATTTTTGGTTATGGTAATCTTTCTGAAAATGAAATTATTTCAGGTATCAAAAGGCTAAGGATTGGGAATTAAATAAAATATTTTTATTCGTAAAAAAAAGTGCCGTAGCAAAAAAAATCAGGACCGCTCCGGAGAGAAGCCCTGTTCCTTTTTGAAATTTTTTTGAGTTTAAAACGGTGTCGGCTGTTTTTGCAAAAAATGCATACAATACACCGATTATAGTTGCAACCAAAAGACACCCTCCGCAAAGAATCAAAATTTGGGGCGTCATAGCCGCGTCTTTGTTTAAAAATTGTGGGAAAAACGCTCCGGCAAAAAAAAGTCCTTTGGGATTGCTTGCTGATATGAGAAAGCCCTTGATAAAAAAATTATTTTTTGAGGGGTTAGCCGATAAATCATGATCGTTAATTTTTAAAGAATCCCTAATTTGAGTGATACCAAGATATAACAGCACGAGCACTCCAAGAAATTTGATTGTATCAAAAATCCAGGAGAATTGAATCAGCAGTGTTGAAATTCCTGCCAGGGATAAAGAAAATAAAAGAATCATGCCGGTACTGATTCCGATAACTGTAACAACACCTTTGCCAAAGCCATGTTGGATACTGTTGTTTGTAATGAGCATAATATTAGGCCCGGGAATGACAACAACAATCGCAGTTGTGATCAAAAAACTTATCAGGGTTTGGACATCCATTCTAACTCCAAAAAAATAAATGATTAAAATTGAGAAAAAAAATATCAGAATTTAATTGGTTGTTGAAGATCCAATTTTTATATATTTTGAGAGAGCCAATATTTGTTATCAAGATTGCTCTTTGATTTTAAGTAAAAATCTAAGGTCTTTTAAATTGTAATTACTTTAATAATTACTTTTGTTTCTGCGAGAAATTTTCTATACTTTGATCATTTTATACCAAACTGAATGGTAATAGAGGTGATATAAATGAAAACAGTTATTGA
>JAAEKY010000964.1 GCA_024227235.1 Desulfobacteraceae bacterium
CAGTAGCATATAATCTGATAATTTTCCAGCCCGCCCACGCGTGTCCAGGTGAACACCAGAATCTAAGGCGAAGTCCTTAGCATTCTATTGTTGAGACAAATCTAAAATTGATTTCACTTTTTCAGTTGCGGCCATTCTTTTTTTGGGTTCCATTTTTAATATATTTTCAACTTTCCACTTGATGTCTGGTAGATTTTCCGGCCCGGAAATTGAAAGCAGGCTGAAATCTGGCATTCCCATTTTAACAGACAACAGAAATTTGCGTTCATTCCTTGAAAGCTTGGATAATATCAGAGATGGCAATTCTTTACGTATTTTTTTAAGTTCTTGATAACTGACCTCTATTGATGACATACCTTTGAATTCAGTTTCATACGCCTGTCTAAAATCTTGAAAATTTGGAGAAAGCAACTCTGACATGGGTCGATTGTGACTGGCAAGGTATACGACAAACGCTTGACTGATTTTTTCATTCAGACCTCCTTCCTCAGAAAAGAGCTTAATATCAAATAAATCTCGAGGATGCTGACGATCCAAAGCTGCACATATCTTCCCACCATAAAGATCTGCAAAAGAGAGTACTGGGATTTCCATTTCCATTTTGAAAATGTCACCAGCATTTTTGCATAATTGTTTTGAAATCGGGGGATAGCAGCTTCCTCTCAAGATCAAATTCGGTTCTATTTTAACCAGACTGCCCTGGCTTTTAATAATCAGTTTGTATGTATAATCTGTCTCTTTTATTTTTAATTTTTGAATTTGACACCGAGAAAACAATCTTTCGACACTATCGGAAATTCTGCTGAGTGAATTTGTAATATTCTTTAAGGTTTCATCCCTTGGTTTTACTGGAAGAAAGGTTAAATCAATATCAACAGATAGCCGAGGCATATTCAAATGGAAAAAGTTTAAAGCAGTCCCGCCTTTCAAGGCAAAGTCTTTTTCCTGTCCCACTATTGGAAGAATGGACAGCATTAATTTGGCCTGCTCAAAATATTTGTTCTTTTTCATGGGATATCCGTTAAGCTGATACTCTTTATTTCATCAGGGACTGTTATTTGATATTTTTTATTTAGAACCCCATTGGCCGCAACCTGTCGCTTCCCTTTTCCCAAGTCAATATTTTTTATATCCAATTTCTGAAACCAGGGCATGTTATATGTGTCCGCAAAATAGAGGAATAATCGTTTCGCTTTTATTGAACTGCATGTTTCAAGAAGGGTTTGTACATATTCACATCGCAAGGATAAAAGACTCTCCATAAAATGACCAGCCTCTTCAAACGAATGATAGTTTGGAACCAAGGCACACAGTTCAAACATGGCACGCTCGGGTGCAGACCCTTTTATTTCAAAATTGCCAGCATCAAAATGCATTAATCCAAAATCCGGCCGGGGTTGAAAAATATTTAACCGTTTGAAACACAATTCATCTTCCCATGGGTGTTTCATAAACCAGGTTGGCGGTCGGATTTTTTTTGATGCAAAAAGATATATTTTTGTTATTCGTCCCAATTGGATATTATGCCCGAATCCGGATAGTTCCAAAGCAGTTTTCCCACCGGCATGCACAGGAAAGTTTAATTGATTCTGAACTGCATACAATCCCCCGCGCCAATCAACAGAATCTCCAGATTGAATATATGCACCACTTCCTATTTTGGTTACCCAAGGTGCTTTCTGATAATAATCTAATAGCTGTTGATACCCTCCATGATCTCGAAACCATGTCAGTGTACCCACGGTTCCTTTGGGCCAGCTTCGGAGGATTCGGTTTAATATATTTCTATTTTCACCAGTCATGTTTGTGATTATAAGTAATTATCAAACTATATTCAAGCAGGTAGTTTAATATTATTATGATTTAACAAGTTAAACTTGTGATTTTGCAATTTTATTTAATAGCACAGTCACTCGGGCGTCATTTTTAGATAATGTTTAGATCACTGACTTGTTCATGTGTATTGGTTTGTTCAACGGCCCGAGGAGTGGGGTGGTAAATTCACCTTTGACTACGGATGAAACTTTGTTTCGCTACGCCCTCATAACCCGTTATG
>JAAEKY010000965.1 GCA_024227235.1 Desulfobacteraceae bacterium
CCCAGTAAGACCCAGGCCGAAGTCCTATCAGCCTTCGGTCATCAAATCGATGCCGGTGGGGTCTTACGCCCTATTGAAAGCTAACGCCTCGCCAATTGCGGCCTCGCGTCGTTTTTTCGATTTTATCTCTGAAACTCCTGTCTCTGACGGAAAAAGTTTCTGAATTTTTGCCTTCGCTCTCCTGACCTCGACCGGTCATCGGCATTTTATTGTGTGCTCGTTCAGCAACGATCTCGTCTGCAAACATGTTGATTATTTTGGCGATGTTTTCAAACAAATCATTTATATCCATGGTCGGCCTCCTTTTGATTATTTCTGGTTCCTACTTACCGGAGAGACGGGAAAAGTGTCGGTATTCGACTTGTTTTATCTGTCTGTTGTCGCTCGGAAGTCCTAGCCTGCGGGATAGTGTTTCAGTCGGTGCGAGCGGCGCTTCCGCCCACGATTAAAGAACACTATTGATCGATGAAAAATTTGCTTTGGTAGTGCCAAAGCAAATTTTTGTCCATTCAGTATGCTGTTTTTATGGAAAATTAGAAAATTAACTGTCTAAGATCAGCTAAACTTTAGCGATCTCGATCTCCCATTCAAACCTTGTTTAAAAAAAAGAATTGTTAAACATTGCAAGTTTGATTATTTAAACAAGTAGAAAAACATCCTCTAAAAACTTGTTTAAATAATTTAATTTGACAAACAGCGCAAGTATGTCTATTTAGTCAAGTATGAAGGGTTCAATTGAAAAACAAGCCATGGCAGCATTCCCCGGCATTCTCGCGAACTTTCTTGAGTTGCCGGAAAAGGATGTGGTTGTTGTCCCTCAGCTTGATAAAATCAACCCGGATTTTTTGGTGAAAGCTGCAGGGTACCAATTCCTGGTGGAATGTAAGAGCTCAGCAGCCAGAGCGCCATTGCTCATAGCCTGGCAGCAGATTTTAGAAATTGAGGATTCCTTTGAAAAGGACTCAATTCCTTTGATTGTGGTGCCTTACATGGGAAAATCAGGGATGGATTTTTGCCGGAAACATAATTTGTCCTGGATTGATCTTTCGGGCAATGCTCACATA
>JAAEKY010000966.1 GCA_024227235.1 Desulfobacteraceae bacterium
ATAGTCCAGAATGTCATTAATAATTGATAAAAGGGAATCCCCACTGACTCGAATGGTTTTGGCATATTCAATTTGTTCAGATGTAAGCTTGGTACCTAAAAGAAGCCCTGTCATTCCGATTACACCATTCATAGGGGTTCTGATTTCATGGCTCATATTTGCCAGGAACTCGCTCTTTGCCTCGCTTGCTGCATTGGCCTTCTGGGTCATCAATTGAGCATGCTGCACGGCTGATTCAAGATTTTGGTTAAGCTTTTCAAGCTCTGTCGCCCTGGTCTTAAGCTCCTGGTTCAGTTTTTGTATTTTCTTTTCTGTTCTTTTCCGTTTTGTAATATCTCTTATGGTGATGACAGATCCGCTCAACTCTTTATTTGAATCCTGGAAAGATGCTCCGCTGATTGAGACATGTTTTAATCGCTTCTTGTTTGTATATCGCTGGGTTTCTACATTATAAAACACCTCACCTTTGATAACTTTTTCAATCATTTTTTTTGTTTCGGGCCAGTTCTTTTTAGGAACAAAATGATCCATTTTCTTGCCTTTTTTCTCGTCAATTGTCCAGCCGAAAATCCTTGTGAACGCAGGATTAAGATAGGTCACATTCCCTTCTTCATCATATGCCACAATAGCTTCTGGATTGGATTTTAATACTGAAGAATATTTTTCCTGGCTGACCTTAAGTTCTTCAGCCATCCTGTTGCGCTCTGTTATATCC
>JAAEKY010000967.1 GCA_024227235.1 Desulfobacteraceae bacterium
AATCATACCCATTCTTTTTATCACTCCCGATCTCCGCCTTTTTTATTTTTGCAGCAATAAATCTCCTTCAATAATCTAAGGATTGTATTAAACAGTCATAGAAAAATCTGCCTGTTTATTGGCTGATTGTTGAGGAACAATCCGATATCAAACACCTTGATAAAAAGGAGTGTCGTCATGCTAAAAAAAGTCATGATTATAGTCTTAGGATTGCTGTTTATTTTTGGTTTTACAACCTTGGGACTTGCAGCCAAGGTTCCTGCCCCCCAGAAAGGGGGAAAGGGATTCAAAGCGGTAGGCTTAGAAAAATCAGAGAAACTATATGAACAAGGTGTGACCGTGGTCGCTTGCCATAGTCACACAACTGATTTTATGAAAGGCCATCCTGCAGGAACAATACATATTACATGCTTGGTTCCAAAGGATCACAAACGCACCAATATGCCGTTAAGCAAAGTTGACTTCGACGTAGCACAGCTTCCACAAGACAAAAATACATCTATTATGACCTATTGTGCATCAAACACATGATGGAAATCCTATCATGCCGCCAGGCTGGCGGTCGCTAACGGATATAAAAATGTATATTGGATGAGAGATGGCATCAAAGGGTGGAAAACCGCAGGTTACGCCACAGTAAATCGGTTGGGCCTTCTTAATGATCTGATTGAAGTAAATAAAACTGATTTCGCTACACTACTTATAACCGAAAAAAAGGCAAGACGTCTTAAAAACTGCATGTTTGTCGATTTTCGTAACAAGGCCAAATATGACCGAATTCATATCAAAGGCGCCAACCATGTGGATTACAGCAACATGTTCTCTAAGCCCATGATGGAGGAATTAAACAAAAGCAATAGTTTGGTCGTAATTCATGATGCCCAAGCAGTTGCAGGTGTCATTGCCATGACATTGAAATTAATGGAATACCCAGATGTATACATACTTAAATGATAACCCGTAAGCCACGAGCAGGGTCAATTTATGGCCCTGCTTTTTGATTGTTGGGATGAAACTCTGAAGAAACTCGATGGTACAGCTTTCTGCTATTAAAACGTAACAAAACGATAATTGACACCTAAACGGTTTAAGTGCATTATCTATCTGATTTTTCTATTTAAAATAGAAAAAGGAGGTAGATATGCAC
>JAAEKY010000968.1 GCA_024227235.1 Desulfobacteraceae bacterium
GCTATCTAAAAAATTTGGATTTGGTTTTTGACAGATCCAGATCAGTTGATGTAAACATGTGATCTTCGGTTCGTATCTGTAATTTTAAAATGAAATTGAATAGTTGTGGCTTTGGTATGGTATCTGTCGAATCTATCAGCCTGATTTTCATGGGGTATTCTAAGGCTATCACAACCCGGAATTAACCTTTGATAATGGCAAGATGCCTGCAATTTTCGATATCTAAAAATTGGGTGTTTACTAAATAAAACCTGCATTAAGTCGAGGTTTATTGACTTAAGCAGGGCTTCAAATCAAAAAAGACCGTGAGTAATATATTGTGGACGGCCTTTAGATGCCACACTTGATCGGCCCGCCTGTTTAGAGTTAGACCGGAAAAATACTTGTGCCCATTATGTGGTATCGAATATAATATTTATTATTGAGTTTTGTAAGGTTACTAATTCTGCAGGTATCTGGAAGGCGATCATTGTTATGGAATCTCTGCATTCGATACGTCAAATGGTAGGTCCCATGCTGGATGCTATGCCTCATCCAGTATTCCTTGTTGATGAGGATGTTACAATTGTTGCCTTAAATAGCGCTTCTCGTAAAATGATAGGGAAAAAGCCAGAATTAATTATAAAAAGGCGTGCCGGAGAAATACTACATTGCATTCACGCCATAGAAACCGAAGAAGGGTGTGGAAATTCAGTATTTTGCGCTGATTGTATGGTTCGGAATTCAGTTAAAAAAGCTTTTATTAAACATATTCCTATCAGAGAAAAAGCCAAAATGGAAATTGTTTCTAAAAATAGAGTTAATGATGCTTATTTGTCATTCATTGCCTCGCCATTTGAATATAATGAAAAGCAGTATGTCCTACTACAAATAGAAAATATCACTGAACTCATAGAATTGCGGAAAATAATTCCTATTTGCTGTGCATGCCACAAAATTAGAGATGATAGTGAATACTGGCATAAAGTTGAAAACTATTTTCAAAAAAACTTAGATCTTACTTTTTCTCATAGCATATGTCCGGATTGCTCCAGAAGGCTCTATCCTGAACTGAATCTTTCCGGCGAGGAAAAGAGCCAAAAATAATCATCATATTCAAAATCTTGTGCAGACACAGTTTTTCAGCAGTACCTGATGCGGAGATGAATACTAAAAAAATAAAATATCTGAAAAAACCATTTAACCTTTCAGTCATAGGACAGTTGGGGGTTTTGCTTCGCTCCGGTCCCAAATGCCGTTGACTTCTATGATCCATGTATTCAGACCATACATCACAAGAAATCGCTTCCGCGGTATCTACAATTGTCTCGGCAGTGAAAGTGGGCCTAAAATTGCAGATATTCCAACCGTATCTGCAATTTTGATTCTCGTGTGATACGGTTCGATCTATCACAGGACTTCAACAGCTTGAAATCGTGATATATA
>JAAEKY010000969.1 GCA_024227235.1 Desulfobacteraceae bacterium
ATACTCGAAATAGGATGCGGCGACGGAAAAATATCAACATTACTAGCCAGTAACACTCGAAAATACATAGCTATTGATCCGGATAGGCAGACAATCAAAAATGCAAAATCCATGATCGATAATGTGGAATTTAGAATCGGCAATGGAGAATCGTTAGAATTTGAAAATACTGCTTTTGATGTTGTGCTTTTCACCCTTTCCTTGCACCATCAAGATAGTCGATTTGCTCTAAAGGAAGCACATAGAGTGCTGATTGAAAAAGGGCAACTATTAATTCTGGAACCTGCAATAGACGGTGAGTTACAACAATTTTTCAACATTTTTGATAATGAAACCGAAAAGATAAAGAGTGCCTTGAAGAATTTAGAGATTAGCCACTTTGAGTTGGAACAACAAGATATTTTTAATGTCGTAATGACTTTTGAAAATCAAGATGATCTGTGCCATTATTCTTTTGACCGAAAAAAAATAAATCCAGGTGATCAAGATCGTATTATGAAAAAATTGAATCAGTTGCGTCCTTTAAATATTGATTTTCAATCCATTCATCTGAATGATAAATTAAATATTTTTTGCTTACGAAAGAAGTGCCTTTGATATCAGAACCCTCGATATCCATTTCTCTTAGGGCTCGCACAAAAATAAAATGTGAAGTTATTTTTGCGCGAACCCTAAAGGCTTCGTTCCAGGTTGATAATGGTTTTGGAGGGGGTAAATTGGTTCGCGCCAAAGAAATGCATCAGATTGGCATCATTCCGGTCAACCAAGGTGTTTAATTGTTTAACGCCAAGATCTCTCAAATGATCGATAAATTCATTAATCAACTGTTTGCCGACACCCTTATGCTGGTAATAGGGATCAACACCGATGGAATCCAGGGTTGCCCCTTCCTGGGAAATACCATATTCTCCCATGTACAGTTCTCCCATTACAAACCCCACCACCGTTCCATCTTCTTTTTCAGCCACAAGTGACGTGGGCAAATATTCTTTGGATTTATAAAGCCTTTCAAATTTCAGTTCATAATACTCCGGCCTTGCTGCCTTGAGTACTTTCTCATCAATCCCAACCACAGCGTCAAAATCGTCCGACTTCATGAGCCTGATTTTAATGGAGCTTTC
>JAAEKY010000970.1 GCA_024227235.1 Desulfobacteraceae bacterium
CAGTAGAATAGGGGAATCTGGTAGTGGACGGTGATATACGGATTTTCCTGATTTGTGGTACCAATACCATCTTTTATTAGCAGCTCAGACCATGGTTGCATCTGGTAACCTGTTGAAATCGGTGTGAAACGAATAAAAAGAATGAAAAGGATTTTTTTAAAAAAATATTTTTTGGAATAAAATTTAATTACACAGGGAACTAAATTCGCAACATAATAAAAATGACAACATAAGGTTCGATGTATCTGCAATGATACCTGTTGGTTAAAGGTACAGATACTCAAACCATATCACGAGAGCAGCAAATTTAATTTGGTGGATTTATAGTAACGAATAAATCTGGCCGGCAGATCGTTTTTCCTGGCCAGGGTACATATCTGGAAACGGTTAATTCTGGCCCAGATCTGGCCATTATATCAAGCCAGGCCGATTATGATTCCAGGCTCCTACACTTAGCTCCCCCGGTTTTTTTCACTCTCCCACAAAAGGTTGGAGGGAGCAGAAACCTTTTGCGTCCGAGTTCAGCGCCGGGTTAAATTGCGTCTGTGTTTTTTGTTCAAACAGTTCTCATAAAAATCAATTTTAATATTAGCAATTTTTCTTTGCTTATTCAAATAGTTGACAAAATCGTGCTTTGCAAACGTAAATATTCTTATAAAAATTAAGGGTACAATTCAGGATACAACTTTTTGGCGCACTCTGGACAGATGCTATGACTGAATTTAGCTTCAGAACGTTTCGAAATATAGCTCTCAAGGCTATCCCAAGATTCATCGGCACTACGTATTTTTTTGCAGTTTGCACATATGGGCAGAATTCCCTTAAGTATTTTGATCTCTTGAAGAGCTCCCAGGTAATGCTTGAAAACGAGATAGATAATAAAGCCTGTACCCATAATTGAAGCCAAATAGGTGATAATGGAGTCCAAAAAACGTTGTTTACTGTTATCATATTGTTTTACCAGGGCGGGGTAATTATATTCCACAACCAGTAACAATATTAAGGTCACTAAAATAATGACCATTACGGGGATCCGATGTTTAGATCTAACGAACACAACACCCACAGTGATGAGGACAAAAAATAGGCTTGGTGTGCTTCCGCTGAACCCAGCACTATAAAACCATAGGATAATAAGAATGAAGTAAATTGAAAATAATAAAATATAAAAAGGTAGGCTATGTTTCCCCATTCGGGTGATGAATATAAGCCCACCCAATGAAAGAAGCGCGCATACAATGCTTAGAATGATTTGAACATTGTTGGTTTTCAATATAAGGTTTTGAATAAAGGTAATAATGCTGACAGACAAGACCATGATCAGCGTCAATTTGAAGATTTTTTGTTCCAGTTGGGATGTGGTTAAAGTTAACCCATCATCCGGCTCAATACGATTTGGTTTTTCAACATTCATCTTTAGTACCTAACGATTCCAGGTTGTGCTTCGTAAAAATTAATCCGTGATAAAATCATAGAAATGCATCATCCCATATGCATCGATTGAATGCAATTATCTGGAGTCAGGTTCATTTTAAACAGACGATCTGCTTCTATCCAACGAAAACATAACCAGGAGCTGTTGACGGACTCGGTTCCCTTGCCGCAAAGCCCCGACGTTACAGATACCCCCAACGTATCTGCAATTTTGGCTTTCGTGTGATACGGTTCGATCTATCACAGGACTTCAACAGCTTGAAATCGTGATATATACAAACG
>JAAEKY010000971.1 GCA_024227235.1 Desulfobacteraceae bacterium
GTCAGCGGTATATTCAGGTGATTCAAAAGATACAGCTACATGGCTTTGAGCAGCAAGGTTATAGACTTCATCCGGTTGAACCTGTTGAAGGATTCTTATAAGATTTGTAGAATCTGTTAGGTCACCATAATGTAGTATGAATTTTCTATTTTCTACATGAGGGTCCTGGTAAAGATGATCTATTCTGTCAGTGTTAAATAGAGATGAACGTCTTTTGATTCCATGGACTTCGTAGCCTTTTTTAAGTAAAAATTCTGCAAGATATGCTCCATCTTGGCCTGTTACTCCTGTAATCAGTGCTTTTTTCATGGTTGCTCTCTTATAAAATTATTCAAAGTCTTTTCTTTTGCCAAGTCCATGATAAAGAAGGGTGGTTTTCATTTTAGTTCCTGCCAATTCCAGAATAGAAAAAGCCCATTGCTTTTAATTCTTTGGGATCATATTGATTTCTGCCATCAAAAATTGTGGGCGTGTTCATTATTTTTCTCATGGCCTCAAAATCTGGCTGGCGGAAAATTTTCCATTCAGTAACAAGA
>JAAEKY010000972.1 GCA_024227235.1 Desulfobacteraceae bacterium
AAAAAATTATATCATAAATTTCTATCAATTCAATCTTGAAAATCCATCCGAGGGTTTTTCTCCAACTAATAACTTATCAATATTTCGTTCTGATAAAGCTTTTTTTATACCCTCAAAAACAATATTCAAAGCCAAAAAATACTCCTTAACATGGTCACTTGAATGTGCGTACATTGCATAAAACAAATTTGACGCTAAAAAACCTTTTTTCAACATTTCCTGAATGAAATAAGCCTTGACTTGTGGCCATTCGGGAACATTAATTTTAAAATGCGACATTGGTTTCATTCCACCTACATCAATTGGAAGACCAAACCGACCTGCAGCCTCTATCCATCCTTGTTGCACTGTGTCTCCCATTGCAATAAGATGTTCGAATACTTTTTTTTCTGAATGTTTTTGAAGAGTAGCAAGTGCAGCTACTGGTCCAATCCTCTCAGTCCAGTTCGTAGAACTGATAAACGAATTTTGAGCAGCCTCCATTACAGAGTCTCGACCAATTACGGCAGAAATTGCATAGCCGTTTCCTAAACCTTTAGAAAAAACAGCCATATCCGGTTCAACAGGATGCATAACAAGATGCGCGCCGCCTGTATTAAAACGTAATCCTGCTGAAATTTCATCGATTATCAAAACCGCTCCAACTTTATCCACATAATTCCTTATTGAACGCATAAAATCTGGCTCTGGTTCAATATTTCTCATGGGTTCCATGACAACTGCTGCCAAGTCATTACCACAATGATTAACAGCTTTAAAAAAATCTTGTGTGTCATTCATATAAAAAGGGATTGCAGTGCCTGTCAGTTCTTTTGGAACACCACAAGGTTCAAGTCCATTGATTAAATGGCCATCCAATGCAGTGCCATCTTTTAAATTAGCTGATAGATACCAATCGTGCCAACCATGATAACCACAAAAAGCAATTTTCGATCTACTGGTTAATGCTCTTGCGATACGAACAGCCATAGCCATGGCCTCTCCTCCTGCTCTGCAAAACCGAACCTTGTCTGCCCACGGATGCAAATCACATAACAATTCAGCTAGTTCCACCTCTTCCGGGCAATTTAAAGAGCTTGCAACTCCTTCTGAGATTACATTGGTCACTGCTCCATCAACATCAGGATCAGCATATCCCAAAATAGTTGCCCCAATGCCACCAATACTCATATCTGTATATTCATTCCCATCTAAATCCCAAATCGTTACGCCCTTAGCTTTTTGGAAATACCCTGGCCAGACTCCACTTGAAAAACGATCTGGTCTTTTAGAAAGGAGCTGAGTCATACCTGGAATAATCTTTTCAGCACGAATTTGCATTTCTATACATTTTTTTAAATTTTTCATTTTCTATCTCTGTAAAAAAAGTTTACCATAACGTTGGATTAATAACTCGTTGTGGGACAAAACCGATCTCTTTTATAATACTTGCCCAATCAATTTTACAACTTTTATCATTCCAGATATCAATATTGTTCTGAAGTTGCTCAGAAGAATCAACTCCGATAACAATTTTTGCTTCTGGGAAAACCTCTCGAACATACCACAAGGCTAGTTCAGCAACAGAAATACCTAATTCCTCTGCCAACAAAGCAACTTTTCGATGATAATCTGATGCAAAAACCATTTTTTCCGGTAAATCATCCATTAAAAGTAGCCCCTGTAGAAATACACTTCGAATATATAGAGTTTTGTTTGCACGATCAGCTTTTTCAAATACACCAGCGTCCAGAAAACGGTTGTCAAGTATACTGGACGGAATCTGAATTATGTCAAGGTTTTCACAATTTAATGCCTGTAGTGCTTTCTCAGGAGTATAAACCGAAACACCTATATGCTGTATAAGTCTGGTATTTACAAATTCGCTTAGCAATTGACCTAAGCCATCATCCCACATTTCAAGTTGTTCCTGTTTATGCAGCATCAAGCCGTATAATCTCTCTACTTGTAATTTTTCAATGCTTCTAACAATTTTATTTAACAGATCTATTTTGTTGATGTTATCTGATTCTAACGATAATTTGCTTACTATTTTTGCATTGTTTTTTAATCTGTGATCAGCGATTGCTCTCCCAAGCACAGTCTCACTTTCACCATAGCCTTGAGCAGTATCAAATTTATGAATACCATTTTCAAAAGCCTTCGCAATAATAGCATTAGCTGTTGCTTGATCAGGCTTACCAAGAATATTGGCTATGCCATAATTTAACCCAAGCTGGGCAGTTCCCAAAACTAAACGATTACTATTGCTTACCAAAAAATTCATTTATTATTATTTATTCCAATTGTTTATTGTAATTCATTTTTTTTTATATTTTTTAAGCACTTCCATAGTTTCACCCTGTAGAATTATTTCCCCTTGCTCAAGCCATATTATTCTATCACAGTCTTCAATTGTACTTAGTCTATGTGCTACTATTATTAGAGTTTGTTTGCCTTTAAAAGAATAAATTGTGTCCTGAATCAATTTCTCACTTTTTGTATCAAGGGAACTTGTAGCTTCATCAAAGACCATAATTTCCGGTTTGTTATAAAGTGCTCTTGCAATAGCTATGCGTTGCTGCTGTCCACCAGAAAGCTTCACGCCACGTTCACCGATAAAAGAATCAATATTGTCAGGCAGATCATACAAAAAATCATCCATAGCTGCCATAGAACAGCATTCCCTTACCTTTTCCTTGTTAATACTGTTAGGGTTCATTCCAAATGCAACATTTTCTGCGATCGTACCATCATAAATATAAGGTGATTGAGAAACATATCCTATCATTTTTAACCATTGCGGGAGCAGTTTCGGTGTTAAAGTATAATTGTCTATTGTGATTTCCCCTTGACTGGGTTGTAAAAGGCCAATAAGCAAATCAATTAATGTACTTTTACCTGAGCCTGATGTACCTATCACGCCAATTGTTTCACCTTTTTTGATTTCAAAGTTCAAACTTTGAATAACAGTTCGCTTACTGCTTTCGTATAAAAAACTGACATCATTGAATCTAATTCTTTCTGAAAAATATAAAGGTTCAACAGATTGTACATTTTTATGAGAAGCAATATTTTTATCAGCTTCAATAATTGTAAAATAGTCTATCTCATTTGTTATAAAAGGTATTGATTTTCTTATTGTTGTTGCACTGCTTAAAATTTTTGACACTGCTGGTATCACCTTCCAGGCTGTCACTGCTAAAAGAGCCATGGTCCCAGTTATATATGCTGTAGTAATATTTAATTTTATAAGCATCACACATATTGATAAGTAAAGCATCCCAAACCCAATGATTTCCAAAATAAATGTAGGAGATAAACTATAAAGATTCTGCATTGCATAAACTCTTGATAGAGGTGTTGCATTATCAATAAATTTTGAAATAAAAATATCTTCTTTTTGAGATATTTTAACATCTTTAATCCCCTGGACAGCCATTGTTAATTCTTTACTTATTGTAAGTTGATAATCCTTTACAATTGTCGCATTTTTATCTATCAAAACTTTTATTATGTTGTAAATGAGAAATGCTGTCACTCCCAACACAGCAAGAACAATTAATAAAATCATTGGCTGTATAATAAAGATCAGCGTCAACATGATTGAAATCATCAGAACATCACTTAAGATGCTTAGGCATGGTTGAAAAAAATTAGTTCCTAAAAAAATACGCCAATGCATTGCACTAACGAGATCTGCAGTATTGCGATTAAGGTGCCATTGATATGGTAATTTTAAGAACCCATTTAAAAGAGTCTCACCAAAATACGTCTCAATAATAACTGAAAAGCGCGTAATACCATAGTCAGTCAGGGCTTTAATGCTATTTTTGATTACTAGAAGAAAGAGCATTAAAAAGCCTGTTACAATGATTAGTCCTTTTGCAGAATCCAAAAAATTTGATCCGCTGGCTTGCTTAACAATATTTATATATTTAGAAGATAAAACAGTTTCAGGGTCTGTAATTGAGGATGCAAAAAGTGCTACTGACCCGAGGGCTAAAGTTTCAAAGGATGCAACGCATACCATCCCTGCAAAAAGAATCCAGAACTGTTTTTGTCTAAATTTCTGAAGACGGACGTATATCCACTTAAAGATATATATATAACTATATGTCTGTTTAATTTTCTTTGACATTTATTTCTTGTAAGTTAAGAAATTAACTATCTCTTTTACCAACTTTGTTAACTATGGCCTTTATGACCATCTCAATATCCTCTTGACACATAGATGGAAAAAGTGGAATTGAAAGACACTTTTTATAATAAGCTTCTGCATTTGGACAATTACCCCAATTTGTTTTATAATTTTTGCGGTAATAGTGTTGTAAGTGGACGGGGATATAATGTACCTGCGTTGCAAAGCCTGCTTCTCTGAGCAAAAATATCAACCGAGCTCTATCAATGCCCAAAACAGCGAAATCAAATAAAAGGACGTATAAATGAAAATTGCTTTCACAATTAGGATCTTCAAATGGAACCTGCAGAAATTCTATATCTTTAAAAGCAGCATAATATTGATTGACAATTTCTCTTCTGCGTTTACAAAATATAGATAATTTTTTTAGCTGTGACAAACCCAATGCAGCTTGAATGTTTGTAAGTCGATAATTATATCCTAAAACTTGCTGCTCATAATACCACGGATTATAAGTATTTGTAGCAGCAATAGCTAATTCTTTTGAGAAGACTTCTTCGGGGTCACTTATAATTCCATGGGAACGAAACAACGTAAGTTTTTTGTTTAGTTCAGGGTTGTTTGTGAACACAACGCCGCCCTCGCCTGTTGTAATGTGTTTCACAGGATGGAAACTCATTACTGCCATATCTGAATAAGCACATGATCCAATGTCACTCTCTTTATACTTTGATCCCAATGCATGACAAGCATCTTCTATGATATATATTTTATGCCCATATTTCTTTTCAGCACTTTTAACGATCTGTTGAATTGTCTCCATATCGCAGCTCTGACCTGCAAAATGGACTGGAATAACAGCCTTTGTACTTTTGTTAATCCGCCTTTCGATTTCTTCAGCTGAAATATTATATGTTTTTGGATCAATATCTGTAAAAATTGGTGTCCCACCACAATACACTATGCAATTAGCTGATGCTACAAAAGTTATAGGAGAAGTAATAACTTCGTCGCCTTTTTTGACACCTGCAGCCAAACAAGCAATATGAAGCGCAGAAGTACCAGAATTTACTGCTACAGCAAATTCAGCACTAGTTGTTTTGCATAATGCCAATTCAAATTCTGCTGTTTTAGGTCCTTGGGTAAGCAATTTTGACTGGAGCACTTCAACCGCTGCCTGAATATCATCCTCATCAACAAATTGTCTTCCATATGGAATGAATTTTTTCATAATTATTTATTATTAATCTTCTGTTTGTGCGACAAAGAGTTTGTTTTATCTTATTTCTTCAAAAATTTGGATGATATGGAACAAAAACCGGTTATAAAAACGTCTCAAATAGAAAATTATGTTTATTTGTTTAGTAAATACCATTTGTATGTATCAGTTATACCATTATGTAATTTAGTGTCTGCTTTCCATTGTAGAATATTCATTTTTGACACATCAAGTAATTTTTGTGGTGTTCCGTCAGGTTTTGTAGTGTCAAAGGTGATCTCTCCTTTAAACTCTGTAGTCTCTTTAATTAGTTGAGCAAGTTGCTTGATGCTTATATCTTTTCCTGTCCCTATATTAAAAAGAGGATTGTTTAAGTAATCATTTTTTGTAAAGTCTTTGTTCATCAGGAAGAGGCATGCATCTGCAAGATCATCAACATTGAGAAATTCTCTTTTTGGTGAACCTGTTCCCCAAACAGTAACTGAGGATTTTTTATTTTGTTTTGCTTCATGAAATTTTCTTATTAGGGCAGGTAAAACATGGGATGTTTCAAGATTAAAATTGTCATTCGGGCCATAAAGATTGGTCGGCATAACAGGAATAAATTTTGTTTTATATTGTCTGTTATATGCCCAACACATTTCAATTCCTGCTATTTTGGCTATTGCATAGGGTGAGTTTGTTGACTCAAGTTTTCCTGTCATCAGGTGTTCTTCTTTCATGGGCTGGGGGCAGTGTTTAGGGTATATGCAAGATGAGCCCAAGAAAATCAATTTTTTTACTTTATGCACACAGGATTGATGGATGATGGAGTTTTGGATCATGAGATTTTGAAAGATAAAATCAGCTGGATATGTACTGTTTGCCATTATTCCACCGACTTTTGCAGCAGCAAGATAAACATAGTCTGGTTTGTTTTTTTTAAAATATGCATCTACTGCATTCTGATCCATCAGTTCGAGTTCTGAATGAGCCGGGCTTAAAATGTTCAAATAGCCATTTTTTTTTAGACAGCGGATTATGGCAGAGCCTACAAGACCCCTTGGGCCTGCTACAAATATTTTAGAGTTTTGATTCATATTAGATTACTCATTATAATCAAAGGTTTCAAAACCATGGGTTTGGCATAAGTGGTCTTTTTTTGCTTCTGTAAGATCATGTTGGACCATTTCTGATATAAGCTCTTTTAAGGTGATTTTTGGTGTCCATCCAAGTTTTTCTTTTGCTTTGGTTGGATCACCTAACAGTGTTTCTACTTCGGTTGGTCTGAAATATTTTGGATCTACAGCAACTATCAGATCACCTGTTTTTTTATTATATCCTTTTTCATCAACACCTTTACTTTTAAAAACAATATCAATGTTCAACTCCTTTGCAGCAAGAGTTATAAAATCTCTGACTGAATATTGTTTGCCTGTTGCAATTACAAAATCTTCTGGTTCTTCCTGCTGTAGCATTAACCATTGCATTTTTACATAATCTTTTGCATGGCCCCAGTCTCTTTTTGCATCAAGGTTTCCAATATATAGGCAGTTTTGTAAGTTAAGGCTTATTCTTGAAAGAGCTCTTGTTATTTTCCGGGTAACAAAAGTTTCTCCACGTAGTGGTGACTCATGGTTAAAAAGAATGCCATTACATCCATATATACCATAGGCTTCTCTGTAATTTACAGTAATCCAGTATGCATAAAGTTTTGCTACTCCATACGGGCTTCGTGGATAAAATTCAGTTTTTTCTGTTTGAGGAGTTTCTCTTACATCACCATAGAGCTCAGAGGTAGAGGCCTGATAAAATCTGGTTTTTTTTTCAAGGCCTAAAAGCCTTATTCCTTCAAGTAGGCGTAATGTTCCTAAAGCATCAGTGTCAGCTGTGTATTCGGGTGCTTCAAAAGACACAGCTACGTGACTTTGGGCAGCAAGATTGTAGACCTCATCTGGTTGAACCTGTTGAAGGATTCTTATAAGATTTGTAGAATCTGTAAGGTCGCCATAATGCAATATGAAGTTCCTGTTTTCTACATGGGGGTCCTGATAGAGATGATCTATTCTGTCTGTGTTAAATAAAGATGACCGTCTTTTGATTCCATGAACTTCATAGCCTTTTTTAAGTAAAAATTCTGCAAGGTATGCTCCGTCCTGACCTGTTATTCCGGTAATTAATGCTTTTTTCATAGCTGCTCTCTTATAAAATCATTCAACGCCTTTTTTTATCAAGTCCATGATAAAGAAGGGTGGTTTTCATTTTAGTTCCTGCCCATTCCAGAATAGAAAAAGCCCATTGCTTTTAATTCTTTGGGATCATATTGATTTCTGCCATCAAAAATTGTGGGCGTGTTCATTATTTTTCTCATGGCCTCAAAATCTGGCTGGCGGAAAATTTTCCATTCAGTAACAAGA
>JAAEKY010000973.1 GCA_024227235.1 Desulfobacteraceae bacterium
GAGAGCGTTGACAAATAGGACAGTGTGTCTGATCCGGTTTGAAGGGAATTGTGGGCGTCTTATCAAAGAGTCGGTTGGGTAAGTTATGGATAAAAGCTTGATTGCGAAAAAAATGAATAAGTTCAATTACGGTGGAGTTTTTTTTAAATCATAATCTTTGAATAATTGAGCAATTGCTTGCTGTGAAGCCGTTACCCCCTTTTTCTTTACCGCTACAGAAAGCTCAAAGAAAGATGCTTTTGGATTTTTAATGAGTTCAACCAAAACGTAAACAGCGGTTTGAGGATTTAAGCGTTCAATTTTTTGGGCCGGTGTTAAAACTTGCAAACGTTTTAATTGCAGCCGTTTCTTACTTTCACTGACTGATAGATAAACAAAGCCTTTTGGTGTGTGATACCGATCAATTTTTTTCTTTTTATACATCTGATTAAGTACCGGATGGCATGGCACTGATAGCATATTAAACAGATCTTTTGCTGTGAGACCTTGAAAACTTTTGTCTATAAAACGGCCAATTGTTTGATTCAAATTGCCATGCTTGCAAAATCCAATATCTTGATAGAACCAAATGCCATTTTTATCAAAAGATGGAATTGATCGCAGCGTGTACCACATACTGTTGTGGGTAAAGCTAGAGTAGTAACCTATTACTTTTAAGAAACGACGGATGGAGATCAAAGAATAGTTAAGGCGCCGGCTAAGTTCATCAATGGTA
>JAAEKY010000974.1 GCA_024227235.1 Desulfobacteraceae bacterium
AATCTATAATAAATACTATATAATAAGGCATATTTTGAGGTTATCTTTTAATAATGGTTTTTCGCCCCAAAAAAGGAGCAACACAATGGGTAAAGAATTGGCCAAAGAAATTTTTATCCGTTACTTTAAAACCCTTTCCGCAAAAAACGGCGTATGTTTTGATGCCGACATGAGTGCTGAAATTGAGTATGCTGTCGAAGTAATTTATCGTGATGCTGTTCTAGAGACTGAAAAGCATTTGGGAGAGATGGCTTCCAATTGATGGGTCAACCGATGCAAAAAGGATTAATATAATTTCCACATGAAACCATCCCATAAAACGATAGGCTACCTCAGGGTTTCCACAATTGATCAGGATCTCGCCAAAAACAAGTCTGACATATTAAAGCTGTCCAACGACAAAAACTTGGGCAAAGTTCATTTCATCCAGGAAAAAGTTTCCGGCAAAGTTTCTTGGAAAAAAAGGAAGCTTGCCGATGTCCTGGAAAAACTCAAAGATGGCGACAATATAGTTGTTAGTGAGCTTTCAAGGCTTGGCCGCTCCATGCTTGAATGCATGGAGATCCTATCTATC
>JAAEKY010000975.1 GCA_024227235.1 Desulfobacteraceae bacterium
AAACTTTACTCCTGTTCATATTCACCCTTTTCCATGGGCATTTTTGCATCTGCAGACCATTCATAAATTGATGCTTCGTAATTTCTTACTTTTTCAAAGCCAACGGCCCTGAGGATCATGGATACAAATCCGGATCTTATGCCCATGGTTCAGTAGAGAACAAAGTCATCCCCAGGCTTTATACCTATACCAGCCATTAAATTAATAATTTCTTCAGGTGATTTCACCGTTGTGTCTTCATTTAATACACTTTTCCAGGAAAGCCACTTAGCTCCTTTAATATGACCTGCCCGAGCTTCGCCCCGAGATGTATCTTTTCCAGTGTATTCTTTAAGGCTTCTCACATCTACAATCTTTAGATTACTTAGATTCTCAAAAATATACTTTTGCTTTGCTCTGAAGGACTCATTATAATCCTTTAAAACCAGATTTTTTGCAGGAACTGGCTTTGAAGTCTTTTTTGAAAGTTCATAGCCCAATCTCTTCCAGACTTCAAGGCCACCGTACAAAAGTCTTACATTTTCAAAGCCTGCCATTTTTAATTGCCACACTGCCCTGCCACCTGCACCAGGGCCTTTATCAATATCAGAATAAACAACTACAAGCTTATCATTTGAAATACCCAGAGATTTAAGTTTTTCTACCAATTTTTTCTTGGAAAGAATGACTCCCCATTCCTTGTCACCTGGCTTGCCTGTAGTCTCTGACAGGCCCTTAAACCCAACACTTAGAGCTCCTGGGATATGCCCTTTTGCATAAACTTTAGGATTGCTTGCATCAAGGACAATCAAAGATGACGGATTTTTTTGCTCAAGTTGTTTATGAAGTTCAACAGGTAAGATAAATATCTCATTGCCATTTTCAAACTTGCTCACATCAATATTTAAGTACTTGTCTTTATCCACTGTTGAAAAAGTGATCGTATTATTATTCACAATGACATAAGTTACGGCAATTAA
>JAAEKY010000976.1 GCA_024227235.1 Desulfobacteraceae bacterium
AACTAACTCGTTCAAAAGCATCAAGTAAGGTTTTAATTTCATGATCACGTCCATAGAGTTTTTGGGGAATTTTGAATTGGTCAGACAAATCAAACCGTGCTAAAGAGAATAATTCAATTTGCCCGGTAGTTTGCCATTTTTCCAGACATCGTTCTAAATCCGCCTTGAGCCCCCTGATACTTTGGTAACGGTCATTCGCCTGTTTTTCTAATAATTTCAATATGATATTGGAAACTGCTGGGGGCAGCTCAGGATTAATTTGAGCCGGAAATTTTGGTTTTTTGGCGATATGACAGTGGATTAATTCCATCCCATCCGTTGTCTCAAAAGGTACAACGCCCGTAAACAGTTCATAAAATGTTGCTCCTAGAGAATAAAAATCAGTACGATAATCTAAATCATAATTTGTACGTCCGGTTTGCTCGGGGGAAATATATGCTAATGATCCCTCGATTGTGTCAGGGTTTCTATCTGCGATCTGTTGCTTTGAAAATTGAGTAGAAAATCCAAAATCGATCATTTTCAACAAATACGATGTAGGATCTATAATTATATTTGAAGGGTTAATATTTTTATGAATGATATTTTGTCCATGAATTTGTCCTAAAACATCGGTGAGGTGTATGGCAATAGTCAATAATTCTCCAAGAGTATGAGAGTGATGTTTATTTTTCCATATTTCAAGTGACTCACCGCCAAAATCCTCAAGGCAAATTACCAGTTTGTTTTGGTGGTTTTCAAAACCATAGACATTAACCACTCCATCCAAATCTTTCAGATGAAGCATTATGTCATAATCTTTTCGATAACTTTTTAATTCATATGAAGAAAGGTGAGGCCTTTTTAGTATTTTAAGAATTGTCGCCTGGCCATCCATCTCCCGAAAAGCACGATAAATCGTGGAATTATCACTTTCATAGATTTTTTCAGTAATTTGATAGTCCGAGTTCGATAATGTGATTGATTTCATATAAAATTTTTAACCCCATGCGAAGAAGTTTTTTTGATGCTTATTTTTCCTGTATCTATTGAAAAGGTATTTTCCTACCACAAGTTCATTATTGCTTACATACAGGAAAATCTTTAAAAGACAGATTGTTTTATATGTTTTCTAAACACCTCTATGCCCCATGAATAATAGTTTTGGAACCGTAAATGCATAAACTACGGTCAAAATCGTATTCATCTTAAATTGACTTTTTGCTTTTTAATAAATTTTCTACACATCCAATTATCTCTTGTTTAGAGGATGGCTTACTTAAAAAAGCATCCGCCCCTAATGATAAAGCCTTTTCTCGATTTTCCAGTGTGTCATGCCCCGATAATATTAAAATTTTAATTTTCTGACTTGATGGATCTTTTTTTACAATTTCGCAAACTTCAAACCCATCCATATTCGGCATATACAAATCTAAAATTATAAGATCCGGTTGGAACTGTATTAACTTTTTTCCTGCCTCGAAACCACTTGATGCCAATTCAATATCAACAAAAACACCTGCCAGAATTTTTATTAAATATTTTTGAATACTGACCTCATCATCTACGATTAAAATTTTAATTCTTTCATTTTCAATCTCTTCTATTTCAACAGGAATTTCATTATCCGATAACCATTTGTTGAAATCTTCAGAAAGGAGACGATGATGTCCGCCCGCCGTCCTATGGGATTTTATTTTCCCCGCCACAACCCATCTGTGCATAGTGGCTCGACTTATTGAGCATAATTTTGCGGCTTGAGGAATTGAATAATATTTTTTCATAAGGGAGATATACTTTGTAAAAGAGTCATTGTGTACATTTGTGACGTTTGAGACATTTTACGAATTTTAAACACCATTGTCAAACTATTTATTTGTGTTATAAATAAAATTGTTGATAAAAATTTTATTGGTGGGATGTTATGTATTTCAATGCACCGAGCGTCTCTTAAAAAAACTGGCAACATAAATAGACACATGTGTCGCCCAATTCTAAATTATAAACTCGATAAACATAAGGAATCTTAGACTCTTGAATTTGAATACAAGAGAACGCTTTCAAGACTTGAAATTTGGACTGCCAGAAGGACTCAACATCCTTGTTAATGGGTTTTTCATATAATCATGTTAGATATATTTAACAATCGTATCTAAAAATTATATGGTCAGATATGTGTAGGAGCATCATGTAATATAAAAAAAAAGCTGTCGCGAATGGTTTGGGCTGTTTTCCAACCATGGAAAGTTTTATAAAAAAAACCTTTTATCATAAAGCAAATTATTCCGTTCAAGATTGAATAATTTCACTGATATGCCTAACGTCGATCTTTTGATTTTTTTTCAGGGCTCCTCCCCGAAGCTGCATCACACACCCAGGGCATTCCGTTACTAAAAGATCCGCGCCTGAATTTTCAACATCCATTAATTTTTTGTTTAAAATTTCTTTTGAAACTGATGGAAAATTGGCGGAAAAACTTCCACCAAACCCGCAGCATGTTTCTTCCTCATCCGTCTTGATGTAATCATGCCCGGACTGGGCAATTACTTTCTTAGGGTCATTTGCTATACCCAGACCACGGCACAGATGACACGGGGAATGAAAGGCTGTTTTCCTGGGAAAAGTGGTCGGTTTAATATGGTCTATCCCAATAATCCGGCGGATAAATTGGCTGAATACCATCACTTTTTCAGAAAATTCAGCAGCATCCTCAGGTGCATAATTTTTAACAAGATCCGGCACATGGTTTTTCAGGTGAGACGCGCAGGAGGCGCAAAGGGTGACGATATAATCAACACCCTGCTTTTTAAAAGCCTTAATATTCTGAAGTCCCACATCTTTTGCCGCATCTTTTTCACCCATCATCAGAGCCGGAAGCCCGCAGCAGGACTGATCGAAAGGGAATTCAACAGAGACATTGGCCTGTTTGAACAATTTCATGGCAGCTTCAAGCTGCTCAGGATAGACAAAATCCTGGACGCAGCCTGAAAACAGGGCGATTTTACAGGAAGGCTTTTTAACGGGAGTATACAAGGTTTTAAATCGGTCCCTGAACGGTTTCTGCGTTATAGCTGGCAGGATCCTGAAATTATGTTCTTTTGAAAATATCATGGGTAGATGGCGAAGATACGGGGTGCCGGCAGTGACAGGTTTCTGGGCAATGCTTGCTGTTTTTAAAAGTGTGTGAAACAGCTTCCGGTTTTTCAGCACCTTTCCCAATAGCAGGCTTTTTAAGGGATGTCCTTCTTCATCCTGAATTTTCGCATGGATCTCCTTGATCAGCTTTGGTAAATCAATCCCGCCTGCGCAGACGGCTTTGCAGGCGCCGCAATTGGTGCAGTTCTGTACCAGGTGTTTTGCATTCTGCCTGCCGTGAAAGAAATAAGTGGTAATCAGGCCAATGGCACCGATATAGATGTGTCCCAGCTGGTGGCCGCCCACCATCCGATAGACTGGACAGACATTGGCGCACGCTCCGCACCTGACACATTGAAGCACCTGGGCAAATACCGGGTCCTGTGCCATTTTCTTTCTGCCGTTATCCAGGAAAACTATATGCATCTCCCGCTTCTGCTCGGGAGCGGTTTTACATTCTGAAGGTCCGGTGATCCATGTCACATAGGATGTGATGGCCTGGCCAGTGGCATTCCTTGGCAGGATCCGGTTGATAGTGAGCGCTTCTTTTATGGTCGGCAGCAGCTTGTCAATTCCAACCAGTGCGACATGAACTCTTGGCAGGGTAGAAACCAGCCGGGCATTGCCTTCGTTGGTGGCAATTCCCAGGGTTCCGGTCTGGGCAATGACATAATTGGCCCCGGTGATCCCCATATCTGCCTCTATATATTTTTTCCGCAACTGCCGTCTGGCCACTTTTACAAGCTTTTCTATCTCTGCATCCTGAGCAACTTTTGTGACGTCTGTAAACAGATCTGCCACCTGGTATCGGGAAAGGTGAATGGCCGGCATAACCATGTGGGAAGGACCTTCCTTTCTCAGTTGTACAATCCATTCCCCAAGGTCTGTTTCTGTCACCTCAATTCCTTCATTTTCCAGCCATTGGTTCAAATGGATCTCTTCAGCAGTCATAGATTTTGATTTAACAATTTTTTTGGAATGGGTCTGTTCTGCAATTTGGGCAATGATCCGATTGGCATCTTTGGCTGTCTCTGCCATGTGTACCTGGATACCGTTTTCAACTGCCTTTTTGCTGAACTGGTCCAAAAGGTGTTCATTGTTTTTTACAGCATCTGCTTTAACGGCTGCCACATCTCTGATCACAGCGTCCACATCCATTTCAGAAAATGCATTGCGCCTTGATGTTCTGTAAGCCACGGCAAAGTTATCCATGGCTGTCCGTAAAAAATCATTTTCCAAGGCTGTATCGAGTCTGTCTTTGTATTCTTTTAAACTTTCTTTTTTTTCGATCATCAATCCCCCTCTATCAGCATAATATGAAGTTCCAACGGCCCATGAACCCCCAGGGCAAGGACCCGTTCTATATCTGCTGTTCTGCTGGCGCCTGTTATAAATGCTGTATAGGACGATGGCTTTACAGTCATCTCATTGAGCTCATCTGACATCTCAAGGGCTGTCTTTCGGATATGGGCTTTATCAACAATAGCCACATGGGTTTCACATAACATGGTGGCAAGTCGTGTCTCTTCAGAGTCAGAATTTAATACCAGGGTTCCGGTTTCTGCAATCCCGTAATCCATCATGGTTACCCCCATATCAATTCCCCCTGGGAAGTTGCGGACGCCCTCTTTTATCAGGGTGATACCATGCTTTTCACAGAGCATTTGCAATTTGCCATAATGGAATTCATCCATATTGGGGGCAGCAAGATTTTTTTTACCAGAAGAGTTGCTGTCAGCGGGCATGAGGTTTTCACAAGGCAATTTTTCCCTGCATATCTGGATCGTTTTTTCCAAGGCGTCTTCCATTCCGGTCACCCCATGAACAATGGCAGAGACCATGGACGCTTTTTCAACGAATTCTGAAATTATTTTTTTTTCACTCAATGGCGACCCCCTTTTTACTGTGTTCCATTCTTATTCCTGACATCATGTCACAAACTCAATTTAAGTCCCAATAAAATCATTGGATTTTTTATATTAACAGCACAAACATCACCAAAAATCTATCTTCCGAAAAACAATTCCGGCAGCCATGTTACAACAGACGGAAACAAGCACAGGATTGCCATGCTGAGGACCTGAAGAAAAACAAAAGGAAGAATCCCCTTGTAAATATGCATCATGGTATATCCTTGCGGAGCCACTCCTTTGAAATAGAACAAAGCATAACCAAAGGGCGGTGTTAAAAAAGACGTCTGAAGATTAACACACATGAGCAAAGAGAACCAGAGCGGATCAAAATCCAATTCCATGGCAATGGGCAGGAAAATGGGTACGGTAACCAAAAGAATGGCAGCCCAGTCAATGAACATTCCCATGATAAAAACGATGAACATCATCACACCCAGGATAAGCCATCGATTCATCCCGGAACCGATAAGCAGATCCGCCACGACATCACCGCCCCCCATGCTTAAAAAAACGGTTGAAAAAAACTTACCGCCAATAAAGAGCATCATGACCATGGATGTCGTTTTCATGGTGGCATAAGCGGATTCTTTTAATACCTGCAAATTGAGTTTTTTATTAAAAAATGCAAGCACCAGGGAGCCAAGCGCACCAAGACCGGCAGCTTCTGTCGGGGTGGCAACGCCTGCCAGAATGGTTCCCATAACAGACAGGATTAACAATAAGGGCGGTAGCAGGGATTTTAAGGTCATGACCCATTTTTGACTTGCAGTATAGTTTGAGGCTTCGTCTTTTGAAATCGGAGGACCCAAATCAGGATTAATATTGCACCGGATCAGGATATATGAGAAATATAGCCCTGCCAGGATCAGGCCTGGAAAAATAGCGCCTGCAAACAGGTTGCCCACAGAAGTTTCCTTCATCCCGGTAAGCCCACCGTAAACAACCATCATAATCGATGGCGGAATTAGAATGCCCAGGGTGCCGGATGCGCAGATAATACCGGCAGTCAATTCTTTTTGATACCCTTTTTTAATCAGGGTGGGGGTTGCCAGAAGTCCCATGGCAACAACCGAGGCACCGATGATACCGGTGGTGGCGGCAAACACGGTACAAACAACGACCACGGCAAGCCCCAAACCGCCCTTGATGCTACCCAGTACAACGTACAGGGCCTCAAACAAAGCATCAGAGACCTTGGACCGATCCAGAATTTGAGCCATAAGGATAAACAACGGAATGGCCACCAGGGTGTAGTTGTTCATCAATCCCCAGGCGTTGTTGACAAACATCTCAAAGAGCATGGGAAATGAAAATCCATTGTCAATTAGGCCAAAAAATGTTGCCACCGCCGCCAGTGTGTAAGCCAGGGGATGCCCCAGAGTGATTGCCAGTATAAGAGTGGCAAACATGGCCACTGTCATGAATTCAAGACTCATGTGATTACCTTCCTTATTTTTTTAGTGAATTGATATCTTTTAGCAAATTTGCAATGCCCTGGATCAGGAGGAAAAGAAAACAAAAGGCCATCAGGATTTTCAGGGGCCAGATGGGTGGTGCCCAGGATGTGGAGTTTACCTCAAGACCTTTGGTGGACACGTATGCAAACTTAAAAGACCACATGGTCATGAAGCTCATTACCGGCATGAAAAAAATCAAATTCGTGAATACCCTTAACAGGGCCTGACTTTTTTGTGATGTCATTGCAGTAAAGATATCAACCTTGACGTGACTGTCATTGACCTCAGTATAGGCAAGCCCGAACATATAATGAAGACCATACACAAATGTAGTTGCCTCAAATGCCCAGATGGTAGGCGAATTAAAGACATAGCGCATGAAAACTTCAAAAACAACAATGATCAGCAGCGGGTAGATGAGAAAAGAGGTTATTTCCCCTTCTTTCCGGGTGATGCATTCTAAATAATTTGATATGGATTCAAACATGTCATTTCCTTTATTGAAAGTTCGTTATAAAGGTCAGACCCGGCTGCTGTTATATTGGAATTATTTTGACAACTGACAGCCGGGTTATAGATCTGTGAACAGTGAACAATTGTGTTGCAAAAAAAATTACAGCACCCAATGTCACATATTATTCAGAAATCTGACCGTTGATATAGTCTTCATAGGGCCAGGATGAGACACCGCTCTTTGCTTTCCGCCAGATTGCGTAATCTTTTTTAAATGCCTCTTGGGAATCGAGTATCTTTTTTACATCCGGATATTTTGCCTTTACTGAATCAAGATAGATCTTGGTTATTTTTCTGAACTCAATCAAAGTTTCTTTATCCATTTGGACAATCTCAACTTTTTCCTTAAACTTTTCCATGGCCTTTGCATTTAAGTTGTTGATCCAGTTAAGGCTCCACAGCTGGGTCTCTTTTGCACAAATTATAGCAATCTGCTTTAAATCTTCGGGAAGCTTGTTCCAGGCATCCATGTTAAAGAACAATCCACATTGTCCACCTGGCTGATGCACACCTGGCTGGATCGCATATTTTGTAATATCATCAAATCCCATGGGATAGTTCATGGCAGGAGCTGAAAATTCAGCAGCATCAATGACGCCGCGCTCAAGAGCAAGATAGACTTCTCCTCCGGGAAGAGGACTTACTGAAGCGCCCAAACTGTTCATAATATCCATGTACCAGCCTGGAGTTCGAATTCTTAAGCCTTTAAAATCCTCCATTTTAGTTGCTCTTTTATTGGAAAAAAGGCCCATGTCCTGACCGGTTTGACCACCCGGCAATGCAAAAAGATTAAATTTAGCATAGATTTCCTGCATCATCTCAATACCACCTCGTTCATATAACCAGATATTATAGCCTTCTGAATCCAGTCCGAACGGCACATCACCAAAGGCAACAAATGCTTCATTCTTACCTTTCCAATATCCTGGCCAGTCATGTCCTACCTGGGCTGCGCCCTGACTTACCGTGTCAAAACTCTGCATGGCCGGCACCAGTTCTCCTGCGGAAAAGGGTTTAATATCAAGCCTTCCAGCCGAAGCAAGGCGGACACTGTCAGCAAAATGAACAGCAATATCATAAAATAAAAGCCCTTTAGACCAGGGCATGACCATCTTCCATCTGACTTTTTCGGTAGATGTTTTGAATGTAACGCGTTTCGCATCTTTATGACGGGAATCTTCACCAAATTTTTCTCGTTTACCTGCATAGGAAGTGCCACAAATAAAAATGAATGCCATCAGGCAGGTGATCATTATAGTTAATGTTTTTTTCATAGTTTCCTCCATTATTTAGGTTGCCTCTGGGAGTTAAATAAACAGTATTATTCATGTACATGACTTGCCTTAAATTTGTTTCTACCTCCTTTCCTGAATAAATATTTTAGTTAGGATTTCTATTAGACCAATTTGAATAATATCCTCCAGATTTTGATAAATATTTTATGGTATGACCAATACTAAACATTCAAAATATTCTTTGTCAAGACAAAAATTTATTATTTGTTTTTTTCAAGCAATTCTGATATATGGTTAAACATGCTGTTAATTCAAGTGTTTAAAATTTTAACGTCACCTGGAGCCATAAAGGTAATACCAAAATTAAAATCTCGATTAATCAGCGGTGTTAACGAGATTAAAAATTGGTATTACCATAAACAGATGAGGGCAATATGATCAACCAATCCATTATCAAAGCTTTAAAAAATATCGTCGGGCCGGAACATCTGCTATCTGAAAAAGAAGATATGTATACCTATTCCTACGATGCGGCTGTTCTCACCCCCCGGATGCCAAGTGCTGCGGTTATGCCGGCAAGCACAGAAGAACTCGGCAGGATAGTTTCGCTCTGCCATGAAAACTGTATTCCAATCACGGTGAGGGGATCCGGGACAAATCTGTCCGGCGGAACAATCCCCGAGACATCGGGAATCGTTCTACTCACCGGCCTGCTGAATAAAATCATTGAAATCAATGAACAGGATATGTACGCCGTTGTTCAGCCGGGTGTTGTTACGGCCACCCTTGCAGCTGCTGTCGAGCAAAAAGGTCTTTTTTACCCTCCTGACCCTGGCAGCCAGCTTGTTTCCACTCTGGGAGGCAATGTGGCTGAGAATGCCGGAGGCCTCAGAGGGCTCAAATACGGTGTTACCAAGGATTATGTCATGGGGCTCCATTTTTTTGATGCCAGGGGCAATTATGTAAAAACCGGTTCCAGGACTGTTAAATGTGCCACCGGATATAATCTTACCGGATTAATGACTGGATCCGAGGGCACACTGGGTATTCTGGATGAAATCATATTAAAACTCATTCCCGCTCCCATTGCCCGACAATCCATGGTGGCAGTCTACGATACTATTGAACAGGCGTCTGAGACCGTTGCCGGTATCATTGCTGCCCGTATCATCCCTGCCACACTTGAAATACTTGATAATTTCACTATCCGGGCGGTTGAGGATTATTCCAGAGTCGGTCTTCCCATAGATGCTGCCGCTCTATTGCTCATTGAAGTGGATGGCCATCCTGTAGTTGTAAAAGAGGATGGGGAAAAAGTAGAAGCCCTGTGCCGAAAAATGGGGGCAAAAGAAATAAAGGTGGCGGAAACAGAAAAAGAAAGGGATAAAATCTGGGCTGCGAGGCGATCTGCCCTGTCCGCTCTTGCCAAGCTCAAGCCCACACTGGTCCTGGAAGATGCCACTGTACCCCGAAGTAAAATTCCAGACATGGTCCTGGCCCTGCAGCAGATTGCCAGTGAATTTAACATCGATATTGGCACCTTCGGCCATGCCGGAGACGGCAACCTCCATCCCACTATCCTCACCGATCGAAGGAACACAGAAGAGTTCAAGCGGGTGGAAGAGGCCATTGAGGCCATTTTTGATAAAGCCCTTACACTTGGCGGCACCCTTTCCGGGGAACATGGTACAGGTCTTGCCAAAGCCCCCTTTCTGGAAAAAGAGGCCGGCTTTTCATCGGTGCTTTTTTCACGCCAGCTCCGAAGGGCGCTTGATCCCCAGAACATACTCAACCCGGGAAAAATAACAGGCCTTTCCGAGGAGGATTCAATTTAAAATGAATCAAATGAATGAATTGGCAGCCCTTGTCAAGGAACTGGAAGAACAACTGGTCATCTGTACACGCTGCGGCATGTGCCAGTCAGTCTGTCCTCTGTTTGAACAAACCCACAAGGAAACTGATGTTGCAAGAGGAAAACTGGCCCTGCTTGACGGGCTCATGAAAAACATCTTTAGTGATCCAAACGGCGTCACCCAGCGGTTGAACAAATGCCTGTTGTGTGGCTCCTGTGCTGCCAACTGCCCTTCAGGCGTCAATGTCCTGGAAATATTCATCAAGGCCCGGGCCATTCTTACAGAGTATAAAGGACTATCTGTGTTAAAAAAAATCATTTTTAAAAAGATGCTGGCCAATCCCGGTACCTTTGACACCCTGACCCAATGGGCCGGCTGGTTCCAAAGTTTATTTATGAAAAGCGAATCCAATGCCCAGAAGACTTCCTGTGTCAGGCTGATTTCCCCGTTGATTGACAACCGGCATATTCTGCCCATTGCCAGAACCGCTTTTCACAAAACACTGTCACCCCAAATCCAGAAAGCACCAGGTTCAGGGTTAAGCGCCTTGTTTTTTACTGGATGTCTTATTGACAAGTTTTTACCTAATGTAGCCCATGCCAGTGTCAAGGTTCTCAACCACCATGATGTGACCTTAATCATCCCGAGAGGACAGGGCTGCTGCGGCATTCCAGCCCTTGCATCCGGAGACCGTGCAACATTTACAAAATTGGTTGACCATCACCTTGATCTGTTTCAAAAAGATGAATTCGATGTTCTGGTCACAGCCTGTGCGACCTGCACCTCTACCATAAAAAAACTCTGGCCAACGGTTTACAAGAACCCATCAAACAGTGTCAAAAACCAGTTACACACCCTTTCTGAAAAAACCATGGATATAAATCAGTTCCTGGTGGATCATGTAAACCCTGACTTTAAAAAAGACTTATCCACGACCCAACAAAAAGACCGGGAAATTGTTACTTACCATGATCCCTGTCATTTGAAAAAATCCCTGGGCGTTGCAGCCCAGCCGAGAAAAATCATCCGTGCAGCAGGGAAAACCCTGGTTGAAATGGATGGATCGGATCGTTGCTGTGGGATGGGGGGCAGCTTTAATCTTTACCATTATGGTCTGTCATCTTCCATTGGTGCACTGAAGCAGAAAAATATTTCAGAAACCGGCTGTAGAACTGTTTCAACAGGCTGCCCGGCCTGCATGATGCAGATTTCCGACATGCTGGCTAAAAAGAAAAAAAATATAAAAGTCCGCCACCCCATGGAGTTATATGCCCGTGCGCTGGCAGATAAAATAACATAAGGGCTGTGTTGCACCTGTGCTATCGTATAAACAAAAGGAGGAACTGAATGCTTATCAACGAAACAACATTAAAAAAAAAGAGAGTCAAATTCTCAATGACTTAAATTTTTTTCGAAACCATATCTGTCTTGTCCCGGGATTAGGCATTGAGCTTGCTATGGCTCAAACCGCCGGGATGGTGTTGACATGTTAGAACAAAACTTGATATCTACGGTTGAAACGTTAATATTAATGCTTCATGTTTTGTAAGCGACAAATAAGAAGGATATACTGTCTTTAACAGGCAGCAATTTTAATTATGACCATATCGATTAAGCCCATAAAACCCAAACGAATCTCTGATCAGGTTTTTGATCAAATCAGAGAATTAATATTCAGGGGGAAATTAAAGCCGGGTGAGAAATTAATGACAGAACGTGAGCTGGCACAGGCAATGAATGTCAGTCGGACCACCATCAGGGATGCCATTCAGAGGCTCTCAGCTATGGGGATGATTGTCCAGAAGCAAGGCCAGGGAACCTTTGTAAAAACATATGATACTGGTCTTGAAAATCCCCTGGCCAAGGCCATAGAGGCACAGAATGCCTCTATTGAGGACCTTTTGGAAGTTCGGATCGGACTGGAATGCAACGCAGCTTCTCTGGCAGCACTCAGGGCGGATGGAGCCGATATCACGGCCATGACCCAAAGCATTGAAGATATGGAGTTCGAAATTGAATCAGGCCGTCTCGGAACCCAGGGCGACACGTCATTTCATATGGCTATTGCCTATGCTGCTAAAAATCCACTCCACATCCTTATCATGAGGAATTTTTACGATTATCTGTTTCATGGTATCCAGAAAAACTTAAAATCTTTATATGAAACACCCGGAAATATAGAACAAATTTTGAAGCAGCATAGAGATATCCTGTCAACAATATCTGGAAGAAATCCCGATGACGCCTATACTGCAATGAAAATCCATATCAATTTTGTTTTGGATCATTTTAAAAATATATCTGATTAATCAAGTAAAGTGATTTTAGTCTTTTACCCGGATACTTTATTTGACATAGGGTTTCACATTTGAATTATGCGTCATTACAATACGTTCTGGCAGGGAAATACTGTACACTTTCTTAAGAGTAGATTTAGCCATTCAGAAGGTATTCAATGATAAAAACAAGACGAATCCATCCATTCTAACATAAAAAATGTCTTGCAATTCGAGATATCCAGTATAAAAAGTTTCGATATATCGCTCAGTAATATTTAAACATCTTCGTTTGTTGAGAACAGAAGCGAACTCAAAAATGTTTTTTTGACTGACCGTGGGGTCATAACAGGCAGGACTATAAAAAGTAGTGTGATGTGTGATCGACTTTATGCTGTGGGTGAGCCTTATAAAGCGAATCGCACTGTTTGCAATTACTAACAACCTGAATGTCAGCGAGGCGTTCAATTATGGTATTATCTGCCACAAATCAGATTTCAACAAACCCCGACTGTTTATTATTCCAGTGCACTCCTACATTAAGTAATACCAAAATCAGGCCTTAAAAAAAATATCAAGCCCCTTTGTAC
>JAAEKY010000977.1 GCA_024227235.1 Desulfobacteraceae bacterium
ATTGATACCATGTTAGCCATGGGGGCGTCCCCCTCTTGTGCCATTTTTGAAAATTTTCCAATGCATTCCACTGCATTCTGGCCAATAAATTGAACGTGAAACATCTTTCTCACATTCTTGATGATTTTATGTTTTTTGGACACCCTCAGACAAACAAGTCGTTATTGGGCATAAAGTCGTTTTTAGCCCTGTCAGAATCCATTGGAATGCCTGTGAAAGCCAAAAAAACTGTGCACTTCCATAGAATTGCACGGCATTTTATTTGATTCTACTACTATGACCATGTCTCTTCCCCCTGGAAAAAGCTAAACTCCTTATAGATTCTCTTTTCAAAAAGAAAAAAGTCAAGGTGAAAGTCATTCAACAAATACATGGCTTTTTTGCGGGAAAATGGTTCATGGGTAAATTTCCCTCCCATTGGATGTCCAAATCAATTGCCGTTAAGGAATTGACGCCAATTGACATCTCCTTTTGTCTTTGGATAGAGCATTTTAAAAATACCAAGATTGTATTTTTAGTGGACAACTTGTCAATTGTATATGTTTTAAGATCAAAGACTTCACGTGACCTTGTTTTAATGTCCATGGTCAGAAAAATGGTGGTTTTGGCCATGCTTAACAATGTACAATTCAGTGCCCTGCATGTACCAGGAAGAAATAATGTCATAGCAGATTTAATATCACGTTTTCAGGTGTCAAAGGCCAAAACCTGGGCCCCCTGGCTGGAGGACAAGCCCACCTTTGTGCCCCACAAACTATTGCCATGGCACAATTCTCAGCTGGAGTAGTGATTTCTTCACTGGCTAAAACCACCATTCATTCTTATAACAAGGTCATTCATGAATTTTTTACGTGGGTAGGTTCCTTAGAA
>JAAEKY010000978.1 GCA_024227235.1 Desulfobacteraceae bacterium
CGATATGGCTGTTTAGCACGTTTTGTTATATTTTCTGGCAGTTGATGTTGAAATGCCTTTTTTAACAAATATTTTTCATCAAGTCCGAAAATTTTCCAGTGAGCCGGCAGTTTTGCTGCAAAATCGATGAGTCGATGATCAAGAAAAGGCACGCGCAGTTCAACAGAATTACCCATTGCTACACGGTCTCCCTGGGAAGAAAGCAAATAGTTTGACATAAATATATTCATCTCAAGCCACTGAGTACGCGAAAACAGATCACGTTTGCCAAAGTCCTCAGGAAGACCGGCTGAAATATCTGCCATCGGATTAATATCAGTCAGCTCATCAAGTACATCATTGTTAAAAAATGTAGTGCCTCTTTGTGTATTCTTCCAGCGTTTTTGATGAGACATTAACGGATCAAGCAAATCCTCCGGAGTGACGGAAAAAAACTTCTGCAAAAACGCTCTGTTACGCCCGGGATTTTCAAAAATGTAGGGATAGAGCCGCTCCAGTAAAAGTGGTCGAAATTTAGAATGCGGTTTGCGTGCCCAAAAAGCTCTAACCTTAGCTTCTTTAAAAATATTATAACCACCAAAGACCTCATCTGCACCTTCTCCAGTTAAAACGACCTTAAAATTGTTTTTTCTGACAAATTTGGAGAGTACAAATAAAGGCACAGGACCAGTCCGTAAAAGAGGCTTTTCACAATGCCAGATAACCTTTGAAAAAGAATCGCTAACCTGTTGATTAGTAATAGATGTCTGGTGATGATCAGTTTTGAGAAACTTAATCATCTCCGACTGGTATGCCGACTCATCAAAGGCTTTTTCTTCAAAGCCCAAAGAAAATGTTTTAAGGCGATTATTAAATTTTTTAGAAATAATTGAGGTGATAATTGATGAATCAAGTCCACCTGAAAGATAGGCTCCTACAGGTACGTCAGCCCGCAATCTCAG
>JAAEKY010000979.1 GCA_024227235.1 Desulfobacteraceae bacterium
AACGGGTATGTTCACTACGCCTGGCGGCCCCATTGGTACTGGGATGGTGGAACCGCTTTTACCATCAGCGCAAATACATGGACATATGTTACGCTTGTTTATGATGGTTATTATCAAACCCTTTATAAGGATGGGGTCCAGGTGTACTCAAGAGAACAGACAGGCAGTATGGGATCCAACTCGAGTAAATTACTCATTGGCGCCAGAGGAAGTGGCAACCCCCGTAATTTTTTTGGTGGGAAAATAGATGAGGTAAGAATCTATGACCGTGGCCTGGCAGAAAATGAAATTGTAACCGCAATGAATGAAACCCGAGAGTGTACGGAAAGCGTTATTATAAGCACCACTACCCTTGTCGATGGTACCATTGCCAGTGCTTATTCATCGGCACTTTCTGTTTCAGGCGGCACTGCCCCCTATGCCTGGACCATAGTTACCAATCCGTTTTCAGGCATTACGCTTGACAGTCTGTCCGGCAGCACGGTAAATTTGACCGGAACAATTGCAGAATGCGCTGGAGATTACGACATTGTTATAAAAGCAACCGATGACAATTCAAATATCGATCAAAGAACATTTACAGTAACAGTCAACAACGGCACTCTTACAATAGCTCCAGCAGCGCCACAAACTTTTACCGCTGCTGACGGTACATTTGAGCAACATTTTACAATTTCAGGGCCAAGGGATGGCATAATTGATAACTGGGCGATAACTTGGCTAAGTGCAGATCCGACTGGTGTCGGTATTATTAGTACCGGCGATGCCACAGCAAAAATATATAAAACAGCTGCTACATCAGCTATTAATAACGGTTACTTGTTTAGAATTTCAGCAAGAGATGCTGATTGTAATGACAATACCATTACTTCCGGAACATATACATTGGATGTAACAGGCAACTAATGTTTGGGCTACATGGAACCGATACTGCCAATAAGGTCATATATTGGCAGAAACAATCCTGCTATTATGATAGCAAACATGGTTCCGGCAACAATAAGCACAATAGGCTCGATGATCTTGCCCAGGGTTTCAACAAGAGTTGAGAGTTTTTTACTGTATTCCTGGGCAACATATTGAAGCTGATCCGGTAAGGTGCCGCTGTTTTCTCCAATTTTGATCATACGGCAGACAAATCTAGGGAAGATTAATGTGTTTTCAAATGAATCAGAAATAGTCTCACTTCGGGTAAGGCTCTCTTTAACTTCTCCAAGCTTGTCACTATAAACTGCATTATTGGTTGAATCTTTAATAATATCTACTGATTGCAGCAAATCAATGCCGGCATTCATAAGCAGGGCAAAATATTCTGAGATAAAAGCCAAAGTTGAGGCTTGAATTAATGTTCCAACAACCGGTGTTTTTAATAAAACAGCATCTATCCTCTTTTTTGCAAATTGACTTTTTTTGTAAAGTGTAGTTATAAAAAATATTGATATGATCAAAGCGCTTATAAGTTCAAAAATATAGGACTGAACAAATCCTGAGGTATTAATAATAAATACGGTTAGAGCAGGTAATTGAACATCCATTTCAGTAAATAGCGTTACGATTTTAGGTACGACATAATACAGCCAGAATATTAACCCTATAAACATAGTTCCCATGACAAAAGAAGGGTATAAAAGCGCCTGTTTTGTATCACTGATGATGCCGTGGATTCTTTTTAAATGATCTGATGCATCTTTAATCCGTTCATCCAGTGTACCTGAGGCTTCTCCAATCCGAATTAAATGAATGACTGATTTTGGGAAAATATGTTTATTGGCTTCAACGGCTCCTGAAAAGCTGCTTCCGCCTTGCAGGGTGATGATCATGTCACTAATATCACTTTCAAAGTTCGGTCGGTCACTATTGATTGCGGATTCTTCAAGAGCTGTCACGATTGGAATTCCAGACTTGAGCATCATGGAAATATTATTCAAGAATTCAGCAAGAAAGGGCCTTGTAAGGCGTTTCTGAATGCCTGACTGCATGAGCTTAATGGCAAAACTGGTTATAGGGCCAAGCTTTTTAACAGATAAAGTCGTATTGCCTTCCCGTTCTAGATAAGTAACCGCTGAAACCTCATCTTCGAAAGGAAGATTGATCACATTGGTTATTACCCTGCCATTTGGTTCAATGAGTTTATATTTAAATAAATTCATAATGAGGTATCACTTATATTTTGTTGACGTAAATCTCCCAGTACTCGCATTGATTCTTCCACTGTGGTTATGCCCTGTTTAACTTTTGTCACCGTGATATGAAAGATATCTCTAAATCCTTTTTCCTTTGCCTTTCTTCTGATATCGCTGACTTCAGATTTTTGATCGATCAACTGGCTCAATTCATTATCTATTGTAAGCAATTCGTAAACAAGTGTTCTTCCAAAATATCCAGATCCATTGCAAAGGTCACATCCTTTTCCTTTATAAAGGACACGGATATCCGAGGATTTTAAATATCTTTTTTCCCAGTTCTGAGCTTCATATTCTACTTTGCACTCTGGGCAAATCTGTCGAACCAGCCGCTGGCTGACAACACCTACAAGTGAGTCCGCAATCAGAAAAGGCCTGATTCCCATATCTCTTAATCTGGGAATCGCGCCGATCGCACTGTTAGTATGAAGGGTTGACAAAACCAGATGGCCTGTGCTGGATGCAGAGATTGCGGTAACAGCAGTTTCAGAGTCACGAATCTCTCCAACCAGGATGACATCTGGATCATGCCGTAAAAAATGCCGAATGGCATTTGAAAAATTATACCCTGCTTTGGCATTCACCTGAGTCTGCCGCAATAAAGGCATGACAAATTCAATGGGATCTTCAACCGTGATCACATTCTTTTCAAGCAGGTTAAGATTTTTAATTCCAGCATACAAAGTGGTTGATTTACCAGATCCAGTGGGACCAGTAAGCAGGATAATTCCAAAGGGTTCATTGAACATGGTTCGAAGCAATTCAATATCTTCTTTCAAAAATCCCAGTTCTTCAAGACTCATAAATGCTCTTCCCACGGGCAGTACGCGAAGAACCATATTCTCACCATAGGGCGCAATGACTGTGGATGCCCTGAAATCATAGGAATTGTTTAAAATTGTGGCGGAAAAATGGCCATCCTGAGGCACGCGTTGTTCAGCAATATCCATGTCCGCTTTCATTTTAATACTGGATATCAATCGATTGACTTGAGCCGGGAAGGTTGCAACTGACTGCATAACACCATCTACTCGTAGCCCGATATTCAAAGATTTCTCCATAGGTCTGATATGGATATCCGTGGCTCTCATTTTCACGGCCAGGTGAAGGATATGATTAATTAAGGTGTCCATCCCTCTTGCCATCTCAGTATCGTTTGAAATCAATCTGACCTCTGATGCAATTGCTTTTTCAATCGGGTTTTCTAAGAAATAATAAAACTGATTCACAGCGTCCATTATTTTTGTTTTTTCAGCAAGGAACAACCGGGGGGCAAGACCGATATTTCTGGCAACCAGTTGACTTATTTTTTGGTCGGCAACATCGTTTACGGCGATATCAACATGGTTGTCACCTGTTCTGATCGGCAGGAATACATTCTTCAAGCATTGTATCTTATTAAAGCGTCTTAACAGGCTTTCATTGGGGAGTTGTTTGTCTATATTAATGATGGGAATATTCTCCCGCTCGGACAGGACATGAACAATATCGTTTTCTGTAATAAATCCTAATCGTTCAAGGACCTGTCCCACAATTTCTTTTGTGATCTTTTGTTCCTGAAGGGCAAATTCAATATGTTTTTCTGTGATGAGCCCTTTTTCTTTTAGCAAAACCCCAATCGGCTTACTTTTTTTCTCTGCCATCATTTGCCTTTCCAATACTAATGATTTAGTAAAAACACAGTTTCCGGATCAGGGAAACCTGTGACCTTCAAATTGTTCTGCCTTTGAAATTGAGTGATCCCATTAATTAATATAGGCCCCACGATTCCGTCAATATAATAATCATAAAGGCCTGTATCTTTCAAAAGTTTCTGTACAGGTTTTATCTCCTGCCCCCTGTACCCAATGTAAAATTTTTGAATTTTCATTATTGGAAACCAGAAAAGATAATATCCTGTCAGATTAGCTCTCTTTTCATTTATAACAAAGATATCATAATGATTCTGAATTTTTTCTGGTATCGTATCAAGTTGAATAAGCTCAAGTCCGGTTTTATTATAAATAACTGCCCTGACTTCTTTAATTTTCCCATGTGACAGTAATGATTTAAATTGTTCTTTGAACTTCATAAGTCCATAGGCACTTAAAAACTGAGATACATGTATTTCTTCCAATGAACCGGTTTTTGTATTATTACCTGATCTTGCAATTTTGGGTTTGTTTATTTTGGTTGAGCGTTGATCAGGCTTTTCTAATCGCCGCTGTGACAACTCCATTGGCGGTTGGCTTTTTTGGGGAATCACCCTTTTAGTTATGGTTAACATTTTATTATTCTCCTGGGGTTTGATTTTTTTTTGATAAAAAATAAAAATACCAATCCCCCAGCCGACAATAAGAATGCATAATGTGATCAATAGAATGAAGATATATGGGTTTGAATTTTTCCCATTTAGTTCTTTTGAATCGCTAAACACATCTTTGAGATATTTTTTATGTATTACCAAAGATCCATTTTTAAAGGCCTGATTCATAGCCTTATCCATAATGATATTTATTTTTCGCAAATTACCCTGGGTAAGTGAAAAAAGTTTGTTTAAAGTGTTTTTCTTAATCAGGATTCTTCCTGTATCCCCAGCGATATTTAGTTTGTATCGAACATATCTTCGCGTCTCATTTTGATCCAGTGCAAAAGGCCTTTCCCAAACTGCGACCCGGCTTTTAAGCTGTCTTAAATCATGGGATTCGATTTTTTCTAGAAGCTCTGTCTGGCCCACAAGCAGTATTTGAACCAATTTTTTTTGATCCGCTTCAAGATTGGAAATCATGCGAATCAATTCTAAACTTTCAAAAGTGAGATACTGAGCATCATCAATAATAATGGCACAATTAATGTCTTCCTGGGCTTTCTTTAAAAGGAATTCGTTAAGCAGCTCCAATTGAGTGCTTCTCTCATAGTTATCTTGAATGATTCCAAAATCTTTGTTGATGGCACCTAAAAGTTCATCTTCCTGATAAAATGAATTTAAAATCAAGGCGGTTTCAATACGATGCTCTCCAAGTTTGGAGATAATTCGTCGGGTAATGGTAGTTTTTCCCAGGCCGATTCCACCGGTGAAAAGCATAAACCCTTTTTGGGAAAGCATAGCGTGCAGAAAGCTGCTGATTATTTTTTCAATATGCGCAGTGCTAAAAAATCCAGAATCATCCGGCGCCAGGGGGAAAGGGTTTCTTGTTAATCCCCCAAACGCAAGATACTGAGCGTCATCAAAATATGAATTGACCAATGAATCTTTCTTTCTTTTCATCTGATTTCCCAATAAAATTTCCTTTAATCATATCATGCTTGCCATCAATAAATTTATCAAGCCTTTTAAACGTTGTCTCAGGAATGTTATAAATTATAATTCTTCCATTTAAACCTAAAATAAAAAGCTGGCTTTCTTTTTGAAACGGATTTATTCCATTCACACGATAGATATAAGGTCTATGCGAATTGGAGTGTGGTATCAATATTGAATATTTATTCAATTCAAGAATCAAGTTTTCCATATACGCTTTCTGATTTTTTATGTCAGTATCGGGATAAACACCGGATTTAACTGAAAATGATTTTAGTGTATTCTCCCACTTCAATAGGAACAGGTGGTAGAATTTTATATCAGCGGCATAATTAATCAGCCTTAATCCAGTGATTGAAACGACAATGATGATTAGAAGATATAGGAAGAATGAAAAAAACCTATCTGTAACTCGCCCTGATTTGACTGCCATGTATTGCCACCTGTCAACATGGAAATTATAATTGATCTAAAAGCGCCTCAACCCTGCTGCAGGCTGGATGGCTCTCCTGAAGCCTGACCAATCTTTTTTTTGCAAGATCAACTCGATTCTGCTTAACTTCTACCACTGCCATGTTTATACCGGCTTCAAGATCTTCTGGATTATCTTTTAAAACCTTTGTCAATAAATAGCTCGCTGACTTTAATCTTCCGGATTTAATTTCAATATATGCTTTCAGTTTTAACAAGTAATAATTATCATATGTTTTCAAGTCGGTAAGTGTTTGAATTAATTCATCTGCTGCCACATAGTCTTTATTGCTTAAATGCGTCTCGATTTCTTTGGCTATTTGTGAAATCCTTGATATTAATTCTATTTTTTTCTGTTTTATCATCCTTGTCTTTTGAAATGCATTTTCTTCTTTTGAAAGAGCTGTTTCTTTTGCAGTTAAATCTTTTTTTGGAACTTTCTTTTCTTTAACCGGTTTTGTCTTATTAAGTTCGTTTTTTTGTTCTTCTTGCGCCACTGTTTTTAATTCGCCCGGGAGGGGAGGGCTGTCAGCATCTGATAATAATTCATTTTCTGCATTTGGAGCGTCACTCAGATTTTCTGATCTATCAGGCGCTTTTGTTTTTGAATCTTTAGCAAATGCATCAGCCTGCAGCATATCTGTTTCAAGAAACGGGTGTTTAACTTGGGTTCCATCCATTGGATTTCTTAAGTTTTTTAAGGCGATCTGATTTTTGGTATGCCTGGACCGTGTTTTATCAAAATAGGTTTTTAAATAATAAAGAGAATAAAAACTTAAAATTCCGATAACCCCTATGAAACATAAGGACAACAATGCACCAACAGGTGAAAATACAAATTTACGAAGGTTGTAAACATTCCTTTTTTTAGATAATTTTCCACTCTTTCGGGATGTTTCACCCGGTGCTTTTTTTACACCCCTGAGTTTTTCAAAAATAATACTCATTTTAAATAATGTTCACACTAAGAATAATAACCAGCTCTTTTCTCTCATTTTTCAAATACTTGCTTTTGAAAAGATACCCAAGCACAGGAATTTTCCCCAGCAACGGGACTTCCTGATCTTTTTTATTTTCCTCTTTACTGATAAGGCCGCCCAACATGACAACATCCCCATTATTCATTGCAATGGTTGTATTTATTTCTTTAATGCCAACCTTTGGCAGTGAAATGCTCTCTCCATTGCCAATGTTCTCGGGATTTTCAATACTGCTGGAATCGACGTCACTTTTTACAGGATTAATTAAAAGGTTAATCTTGCCATTCTCTTCTATAAATGGAATCACCCCTAAAATAAGGCCGTCAAAAACTGAGGAAATTTCAACCTCAACTGTTTGATCCGTAGATGTCGTTGACGTTGTATTGGTGGTAATATCCACACTCTTTTTATAGGAAATGGAATCCCCTACACTGATAATGGCTGGGTTCCCATGCCGTGCTCGAATGGTGGGGTTTGAAATAATTTTTACATCTCCAAATGTCTCAAGTACTGTGATTGCCGAAGTTAAATCAAAATGTTTTTTTATTCCATTTAAGACCAGGCCGCTTTGTAAATCCCATGAAGCTTCGCTTAATTTAAGGTTTTTTCCTGTATCAGTCCTCAACATTTTCCAATCAATTCCATATTCAAATCCATCTGAAAGAGTTACCTCAATAATCCTGGCTTCGATAAGAATCTGGCGATCTAACATTTCTTTATAGTGGTTTACAAGCTTTGAAATGGTTTTAACTACAGAAGGTTTGTCTTTGATGTACAGGCTGCCTGACAATCGATTTACAGAGAAAATACCTTTATCCGATTTTACATTGTTTATCATTTCTTCTAAAAGATCATATGAATTTCCCTTTTTTGACCCTGTTCCGGAAAGTTTTACACTGCCTGAAAGTCCTTCAATGGTTTCATCCCCACTTGCACCCAGAACGTCTCCGCCAACCTCAAATGAAGTCTCAACATTGGTATCAAGAAAATTTAAAGTAAATATCCGTTCTTCTAATGAATATATTTTAATTATATTTTTACTAACTTTATAATTAAGATCAAATCGTTCAGCCAATTCATTTAATACTGTTTTGGCTGAAACATTTTGAAAATGGAGGGTAACTTTTTCTTCTTGATCGTTAATGGAATTTGCAACAATAAGATTCATACTAACAACATCTGCAAGCAAGTAAAGAATCGTCTTAAGGGACTCATCAACCATTGAAAAAGAGACCATTTGATCTTCCAATGGGTCATAGGCAGGTATTACAGGTTCGATATCTATTGATTTTTCCTGTTTACTTTCAAGTATTTTACGCCTTTTTGTTATATTTGAAGCAACGGCATTGGATTCAGTTTCGAGAACATTCATGCTGATGTCTTCATATGTTTTGCTTGGCTTTGATGGCGTTGGAGAGGCTTTATCTTGTTGAGATGTGTCTGATATTGGTGCAGTTTGAATAGACAGATCTGTTGTCTCTTTTTCATGTTTTTTTTCCAGATGTGTACAGTTGCTTAAAAAAATGCCCATTATACAAAAAATTATTATGCGGTAAACATATTTCATGATTTTTCCTTTACAGGCATGTTGTTTTCATTTTTCCTTGATAGATAAATCCATTTCTTCACGTCATTTTTTTTTATTTGGACACGATCATGGTCAATCTTTATGATTTTTCCATGATCAGGCAGAAGGCTGCCCAGTGTGAATAATCCTTTATCAATTACACAAAAACTGTTTTTTTTTGATGAAAAGCACAAGGTCAGATCATAGGAGAAATCAACATGTTCTTCATTGAATTCAGTGTCAGATATGCTTTTTTTATTCGATGCCATCAACACAGGTTCCCAGCCAAATATTCTCATTGAAAATGGGGTTGAATCATCTGTCATTCGGGAAATAGAAATTAACCGCCTATTTAATTTTTCCATTTTTTTCAACGTGGCATCATCGGGAATTTCAACGTGAGGAAGAGGACCGGGCCTTGCAATTTTTACGTTGGATTTTATATTTCCTGTCAGATACATGCCATAGCCTGACAGCAAAAGGATAGATACTCCGATAATGGCAACACTGAATAATCCGTAGTGCTTTCTTTTCATTGGATACTCCTGCTGAAAATCAATCGGAATTCACTGCGGTTTATCTGTGTGTTAAAATTGTTTTCAATGATGGTATACCCTTTGTTCATAAGGTTTTTTACCAGGATTTGATAGCCTTGATATGCATTATCAAAATCAAGCTTTATGGATCCATACACCTCTGTTTTGGCTTCTGTTCCAGTGTAGGTGATTTTAAGGCTTTCAACTTTTGCAGCCGAGAAGAGGCCTTTTTCAATATCATTAATGAGATGTCTGAAAGAGGGCGCATTTTTATATAAGTAAAGCCCATCCACAAATTTGAAGACAGAATCAAAATCTGTAGTGACTGGTTTTAGAGAAATCTCTTTTTTCAGGCCGTCAATCCTGGCCATAATATGTTTTTCATTCTGTTTTATAAGGGTCGCTTTTTTTGAGAAGTGAACATATCCTGCTATTAAACCAACGGCGACAAAGAGTAGTAAAAAAGCGGCAATTGAAGAAAAATTTTTTGTATAATATAATAGGGCATTATATCTTTTTGTCGATCCCATCCAGGCAGAAAGCATTTTAATTACGTTTATAAAAGAAACATTGACTGCCTCATTTTCATAGAATACCTTATCCTCTTTAAATGGCTGGTACTCTAAATATTGATTATCAATAATTTCATCTGTATGGGTATCGATCCAGTTTACGCAGATAACTTTGTCAATTTCAATAAAGTTATCTTCCTCGGCAACTGATATATCCCTTGCCACCATATCCCATAGAGCAGATACCTGTTCCTGGCTTGTGTCAAACCCTGTACACCGTGACGCAAAAATTATTCTTTTTTGAGTGCCGATAATCAGGTCGGCATAGGTGCTGTGACGAAACACAATAGCGAATGGCTTATTTGAAGGCAGTTTTTTAAAAAGATTGAATAGAACGGTATATAATGAAAATAAAATAACGGTATCTTCCTGCTCATTAATTCTGTCTATATATTGAGCATAAATCTTTGAAGCAACAGCTGTAAAAAAAATTTCAGTGCTTTTATCACCACTCTTTCTTTTCTGATGGGTAATAATGGAGACGGGCTCGTCAAACTCTCCTTCCTCATGGAGTTTTCTGACCACCATGGATTCAGCATATTTTACCGGTGATTCAACAGTCATCACCTTTGAGACTGATCCGGGGAAATCACAAATTAGGAATTTATCCCCTTTGCTGGCCTCAAATTTTTGAATGGTCTCAATATTCTTACCAATGACTTGATAGATGTTGTCCTTAAATTCGATGATATATGGAATTGATCCGATCATAAAATCATTATTTCCGAATAAAAAACAGCCCGTTAAGGTTGATAATCAGGTCAGAAAGAGTACCATCTGAATCCGCATTTTTAGAGTCATCGGCTAACTTGGTTGCATCTTGTGATACTTTGATATGAAGGACTTCAGGCTTAAAATAATAATATTTTGAGTTGGCAGTCTGCTCAATGATTTTTTGACATTGCGCGAAGCTTGACGGTTCATCAATAAGGTTTACCGAAAATTGATCCCACTTGTCTGTTGTCAGTCCCATAATTTTTACCTGATTGACAAATTTATCTGCAGATTCAATTATTCTGTTTTTTTTATTCAGCTCTTGTATGCGAGATCTATAAAACCGTTCTTGCCTCTTTAAAATATTAAGATTTTCTGTTGCTGTCATAAAGTCTGCATATGCATTTAAAAAAAAATAGCCTGAAACAATAAAAAAGATTACTATAATGCTTGAAATGATATGCGGTTTAATAAACACTTTTATTTTTTAAAAATTCCTAAAATTGAAGTTTTAGCACTGCAACAGAAGCGCTTACGGCATTTTCTGTTGCTGCGGGCCATTGGGCAAAACCATTTGCTACTATACTACCATCGGCATCGTAGAGAAAATCTCCAGTATTTCCTCCTCTTTGACTATCAATTATATTATCCCATGCAATGCCTAATTCAGACGGAAATCCATTTGCATTATCAGAAATCTCGAGGTAATTGCCAATATCAGCATCAAATTTAAAGGCAAGAGTAAGGGCATAACTCCTATCTTCGGAATCGCGGTAATTTCTTATGCATGCAGACCCGGTTGTGCCAAATGACGGGGGAGTCAGCCCAACAGCAATAAGCTGTGCAACCAGATTATCGCAGCTAGCGGTATTCCCATCGCCACAACGACCGTCTCTTGTCCCTTGATTGTCATCATTGCTTATATCCCCCAAAATCCATCCGGTTTTGTCATAATAGGTATTATAAGAAAGTTGCCAGGTTTGAACAAATTTTGCATACATTTTTTTTTGTTTTGCACTAGAAATGATATCCTTTCCTTTTACAACAGCACCAACTATCAATCCTATTATAATTAGCACGACAGCCATTTCAATCAGGGTAAATCCTCTTTCATTCCCTAAAGAATTTTTCCGCTTTAATCTAGTAATCATAGCATTTCCTTTTAGGCCATTAGTTAAGTTAATTTTTTAGCTTTGAAGATTTTTAACATACTTAAATTATACTTACAATAAACTTTATTTATAGTTTCTTGGATAAATCAGGAAAAAGTTAAGGTTCATCCGATTAACGCGGACTCTTTATTATGAAGCTCAAAAAGTTTCAATCTGGAAAATTTAAAGTCACGATATCCATATGCTTTCCGTTTCATAGTTTTGATTTTGTTATTGGTTCTTTCTAAAGGCCCTGTTGAAATAAAAAAATCATAGTAGGCAAGGATTCTAATTTTATGGAGAGACAGTGTCTTGGCAAACTTTTTAAATCATACGCAATTTTCGTTCAACCTTTGATGAAGCTTCAATGCCTTCGGTTGAGCGATCTCTATTTTAATTTGAAAGTATAAATTTTTACAAAATTAGATTATTGTTAATATTCAAGATGTTATAGCAAAAGCCTTGTTAAATTTCAGAATAGATTTTTTTGCATCTGAAACGCCCAATTGACAAGGGTTTGATGCGGGTCATCGGAAATTTTACGGTTTTGAACAAAAAACCTCAATATTATAATTTGTTTTGATAAATAAATAAATTGTATTGTTAATTCTTTCTTTCCTATGTAAAAATATTTTGAAAGATATTAGTATGCAACTATGAATAAATAACTTACATGAAATTTTTCTTAAAGAGTGGAATAGACTTTTCCCGTGAAAGGAAGAATTAGCAAGGTTTTTGAGTCGGAGGGGGAGGAAATTTTCTGATTTTGAATAAAACACTACTGAACTTTTTTAGCTGGAGATATCCGATGAATACTTTCAAAGTAGCTGTGGTTACACTTTTTATTTTGCTAAATGCAACTCAGATTTTTTCTCAGACTGTTATTAAAATTCGGGTGACTGAGTGGCCGCCTCATTATTACAATGATAAAAAAGGAAACTGGGCAGGGTTAGATGTGGAGTTGGCCAAAACGCTAGTAGAAGCCTCCGGATTCAAATCAGAATTTGTTAAACGTCCCTGGTCCAGGGCTCTTGCAGAATTAAAGAGGGGGACGCTACACCTTATGACCAACCTTGAATTAAGACCGGAAAGGGCTGAATATCTCCATTATATAGGGCCTGAACATCCTCAGGTAATGACCCTTCTAGTCAACAAGAAAAATAAATCGTTTTCAATAAAAAGTTTGGACGACATGGTGGCAGTTTGCAAAAAAGAAAAGAAACAGTTTGGATACCAGCGGGATATATTTTATTCACCCGAATTTGATCTAAGGATGAAGACTGATCAGAGATTTAAAGAATGTTTTCAGTGTGTTACATCAGCTGAATTTAATTTAAGAAAGACTCAAGCTGGAAGAATTCTTGGTTTTTTTGATCTGGGGTTTAGTTTGGCATATCGCATTAAACACGATCCTTCTTTTGAAGACTTAACCCTTTATCAATATGTTATCTCAAGGACTTATGCGTTTTATGGTGTCAGCAAAAAAGGTGTTGAAATACAGGATGTAGTAAAACTTTATGACGCATATGAACAACTAATCAGTCAGGGTACAATCCAACGCATTAGAAAGAAATGGGAAAATAAAGTCTTCACGGGTAGTTTTAATTCTTGGGAATCAAAGGATTTCGGTTCTGTCACAAAATAAAAATAGCGCAGGTAAAAATATTTAATATCTTTGGTGAGATTGTTTTTTTGGTTTCAACGTAATATCCCGTATTGTTATTAATTCTTTCTTGTGTCGTATTAGACTTATTTCAGGCAAAGGTCAAACCTGCATCTGACCCTTTTTTGATTATTTTTCACAGGTATTCCCTTTTTACTTTGACAAATAGTCTTGTTAACACATGGCTTAGAAGACACATGCCGACTCCGATGATTAACGATTCGGGAACTGATAATAATTCACAGCCAAAAATCAGCATTCCCCATAGTAGAGGTGAAATGATCAAGATAATCATTATTATCAGGACAAGAAAAATCCATGCCCCCCGTCTACAGCATAGACCACCAAGCTGTGTTGGAGGATCATGAACAGAATGGCAAGCCCTCGTTCAAAATCAAGGTATTCAATGCGCTGTGTCTGGTTGAACTCAGAGATGTGATTTTTTCCTTACATTCTATAGCTCTGGAAAAAGACTTGTTAAAAAAATCCCCGTTTGGGAAAATCTATGGAATGGTTTGCCATGTTGTTGTCTGTTGGTTTGGTTTGACAAGACATTTCAACGCAGTGCTGAGCAGTTCCGTGAACCCAACCGGCATCGTTGCAGCCCTCCGAAAAGTTTAGTTCTTAAATTTATTTATTTTCTAAGGCTATAATTTTCTTTTTAGCCTGTAGCCGCTTTATCTTATATCCCAATTTAAAAGCCTCTTTCTTTGAAAAATTTCCCCTGCAGCGTGGGGTTATGCGTTTCTTTAAATTCGAGGAAACCACCTTGGAAATCGACTTCTGGCAGCTCCTTAATGTGATCATATTATCCTGGGTATCCATGTGCTCTTCCTGGCGTAGACATC
>JAAEKY010000980.1 GCA_024227235.1 Desulfobacteraceae bacterium
CCAAGGCTATTATTAGCCTTGGCTACTTAGCCTAACAGTTTCAAGCCTGTTATCAAATGAAATTACCGGCTTACTAAAAGATAGTAAAACAAATATTTTTAAGCAAGGCGAGGTGGCTAACTTCATTATAGAACTTTCATTCAGAAATAGTAACTTCTTTTTTTTAAAAAAAAAGTAAAAATGGCTAGCATTTCCTCAGCTCACATGATATAATGTGAGTGTGCTTTTTGCGCTCTTATCATTGGCAATACAGACCTAATCATAAAGTTGCAATAAGATCACAAATAGAAAAATATAGAAAGGATATTAATATGAAAAAGAAATTATCTTCTTGGCTTCAGCTGCTTATTTTGCTTTTTGGTATTTTTGTGCCCTCATTTGCAAGTACACCTTCAGCTGAAGCGAAAGAAGTTACTGGTGTTATCACTTCACTAAATCTTTCGAATTATGATGGTGGTCCACTAAGGGACGGATATGACATTTGGAACGAATTTCGTATTAATGCCACCTTTGCATTACCAAATAATACGGTAAAAGAGGGTGATACGACAACGATTACTCTTCCTTCTGAGATTGCTTTTGCGGTTTCAACTGCATTTCAGTTGAAAGATCCAGATGGAAATGTGGTTGCAAATGCTACCATCAATGAGGATAGAAAAACCATCACGTTGACTTATACGAACTATGCGGAAAGGCATTCGAAC
>JAAEKY010000981.1 GCA_024227235.1 Desulfobacteraceae bacterium
CCCAAGGCGTAATCTCTTTATTGGTAAAGGATAGCTCGAATTTCATCGCTTATTTTTTTCTACTGCTACGCAGTTGGATATTAGAATACTAAAATACTCAATACTGTCCTAAATAAAAAAACAGATATATTTTATGCACATATAGATAGGCTTTAAGCGGAATTTTCTATAGATTTTCAAAAAGAACCCCTTGATAATATGTTTTTTGAGATTCAGGTGGTTGGTCAAAAGGTTTGTCGAGCCAATACTGGAGATTAATTTTCACAAAAATATTCAATCGGATAAATGCTACTAGATTTGATAATTGCCAAGGATATTTTGCGATTGATTTTAGGTATTTTAGGATAAGAATGGTAATTAGAGCCGTCCAAATTTGTATTTTAACTGCATTTTCAGATGTTCCGATAAATGTTTTGATATGAAGCAATTGCTTGATGTCTCTGAAAAAAATCTCAATCTGCCACCTTTGTTTGTACAGTTCTGCAATGGTGGAAGCTGCCCAAGTGAAATTATTGGTGATAATTTCGATAGTTTGCTTGTTTTCATCGTCCCAAACCGCCACTCTTCTTAATTTTTTTGGATATTTTTCTTTGGATAAAGGATTTGAGAGTACTATTTCTTCGTCTTTTAGGATGCTTTGAGCTCCTTTTGGTGGAAGTTCTCGTTCCTGTAAAGTTTCAAATTTCAGATTTTCTTTA
>JAAEKY010000982.1 GCA_024227235.1 Desulfobacteraceae bacterium
CGGTTATTCCAGTAACCCCGCAAGGTGTTCCGCTACCATTAAGCTCCGCCGATGGAGCAGATGAACCTGTAGCCTTTCTTTTACGAGAACCGGATAAATGGTTTTTGAAGGAAGAAGTAGTCTAATTTTTTATTGTCGCGAAAAAACCATGGGCGTGAGCCCGTGGATGAAGCGTTTCCGAGGTCGCGATTGCGTATGATACAATGGTTGCATGAAATATTTCAAGCAGAGCCACGTCATATACTATGCAAGATATCATATTGTGATTTGTGCAAGATACCGTAGGAAGATCTTTAAAGGTTGGATGGGAGAATATGCCAAGCGATGTGTGCGAGGGGTGCAGAGGAAGAATCCAGAGATCAGGATAGAAGAAGTGAATGTGGATAAAGATCATATGCATATGCTGGTCACGATACCACCGAAATATTCGGTGAGTAGCGTGGTCGCCTTGATAAAAAGTAACGTAGCGAGATTGATGAGAAAGAAATATAAGTTTTTGGAAAAGATGTATGTCAATAAAGCTGGAGTTTGGTCGGTCGGGTATTTTGTTTCGACTGTTGGAGTGAATGAGCAGGTGATCAGGAAATATATCGAATATCAGGGCCGCGAAGACCAAGGACAAGCCCAGTTAGAGTTTTAAGGGCTTGCACAACCAACAAGATAAAATACCACGTTCGTGAGGGCGTGGAAATTTAATTTGGTGGGGAGGGGGATTGTAATACCCCTAACAAGCGAATTTTTGTTAACTGGAGTTAGTATATTTCAACGATAAAGATTGAATAAAAGTTTAGATTGGCCTCAAGAGGTCCGTGTGTTATGATTCAATCCAATTATGTTAACGGCGTTGGTCAGGAATTGTATTGACAATGAACCCTCCAAATCTACCTTCAAAAAAAATAATTGTTTATCTTGTTGATTTGACCCACACAGGTCAACTGGTGGCCTCAAACGTCCATCCCTATGGCATCGGTCTTATCGCGGCATATATGAAAGAATTTTTAAATGATAATTTGCATATTGAATTATTTGGCTCTTTGATAAAATCTGTGGGTAAAATAATAAAAAAATAAGCATTGTTGCACCAGTTTGCTAGAGTATTGTTTGTGAAAACAACTCTAAACTGGGAAGACCAACAATGCTCATAAAAACATTACTAAATAAAACGTATCCTGTCAAAGGATTCGTTTACGGCAAAATTAGCCTTGAAGATGAAACAATTATTGTTGAGGTGCATGAACGTAAGAATTCAAAGGCAAAATGTTCCTGCTGTCATCAACAGAGACCCACGTATGATCATATGAAAGAACGTTTGTTTAAATTTGTTCCCCTATGGGGAATTCATGTTGCTTTTGTTTATCGCCCTAGACGTGTTGAATGTCCCAAAGATGGAGTCAAAGTGGAACATATGCCCTGGGCCGATGGTAAAAGCTCAGTGTGTAAACCATTCAAGCTGTTCTTAGCGCACTGGGCCAAATTATTATCCTGGAAAGAAGTTTCTGTTCAATTTAAAGTGTCCTGGCTCAATGTTTTTGAATCTGTTAAGCATGTTGTTGATTATGGTCTGGAACATCGCGATTTGGATAATATTAAAGCTATCGGCATTGATGAAATTCAATATCGAAAAGGTCATAAATATTTGACCCTTGTGTATCAAATTGACGGTCACTGTCGTCGATTACTTTTTGTTGGCAAAGATCGATCTGTTAAAACATTATTACGATTCTTTTATCGTTTCGGCAAAGAACGCACTGAAAATTTAGAAGCCATATGTTCTGATCTTTGGAAAGCCTATTTGAAAGTCATAAAACATAAGGCAAAAAATGTTGTGCATATCCTTGATCGCTTTCATGTGATGAAATATCTCAATGATGCCGTTGATAAAACACGTAGACAAGAAACCGCTCAACTCAAACAAGATGGCTATGAACCAATCCTTGAGAAATCAAAATATTGTTGGCTCAAAAATAAATGCAACCAAAATATTTTTCAATTAGCCAGACTCAAAGATTTACTTCACTATAATTTGCGCACTGTTCGTTGTTATTTACACAAAGAAGATTTTCAACAGTTCTGGAATTATAAAACCCGTTGGGGCGCTGAACGTTTTTTTAAAGCTTGGTCCACTCGCGCCATGAGATCAAAGTTGCCGGAACTTAAAAAAGCTGTGAAAAGTTTACGTAAGCATCAGAAACTTTTATTGAACTATTTTTCTTTCAAAGAACGACTATCTAACGGCATTGTTGAAGGCTTAAATCTTAAAGCTAAACTCACTATGAGAAAATCGTATGGTTTTAAACGCTTTGAAACTATCGAAATCGCTTTATTTCATACTCTTGGGCATCTTCCAGAACCTATGATGACCCATAGATTTTATTAACGAGGCAAACTAATTAATATTAAAAAAATCCAAGGAATTAGTGATAGTCCAAAAGCAATGCTGTAATTCCCGTTTTTTCAGCGATAGTGTCCTCAAGTCCAAAGGTTAATTAACTATCAGCGTAAGGCGAAATTGCCTATACGTTCTAAGAAGGCTATAATAGCCTCAAGGAGGAACCTATTGGACATCATGACAAACACAAACCAAAAAAAAGAACGATTAAAACTCAATCCCGAACAACTCTACGAGATATACCTGGAATGCAACGCGCCCAGCGCGCCGGTCAAAACCATACTGGCACGCCACGGTTTAAAGCCGTGGGATCTGGTTGCCATACGAAAAAAGGTCAAAATGGCAGCCATGGAAGCTCTGGCCAATCCGGGAAAACCAGGTCGTCGGCAACAAACCGTACCCGTAGAACAGCATCAAAAAATATCCAAAGAACTGACCGAAACCAAAGACGCACTGTCAGCCGTCGGTCACGAGCTGGCCTTGTTAAAAAAAAGGATGCGATAGGCCTAAAAGGGCCGATCAATGGTCATTTTAAACCGGAAATCAGAAAAGCCGTGGTTAATATTATCAAAGAATCCATAACTGAAGGCATCAGCCAGAAAACAGCCTGCGAAATACTCGAGATCAATCCCAGAAAATTCCGCCGCTGGGCTAATCCTAAGCCTGCAAAGCAACGTGCTGCCTGGAACAAGCTTCTTGAACACGAACGTCAGGCTATCGAAGATGCTGCATGGTCGTCGGAACTTATCGGTAAACCCTTGAGCCACATTTACGTGCATGGCCATGAATCAGGAATGTTTCATGCCTCTTTATCCTCGGTTTATCGGGTTCTTAAAGCCAAGGATATGGTTAAACCACTTGAGTATCGTCGAAAAACAACCGCCTATATAAGCGCGCACGCACTCCTGGACGAAGGATTTTCACTTCTATGCTACGACGGTACGCAGTTTAGAACCGATTCTGGTGTAAACGTATGGGCGATTCCGGTTATGATCCTGCCCCAAAGGTATCTTTTGCATATCGGACATGCGGTCAACTCAATATCATCAGAAGACCTCACACTGACGGTACAGGAAGCTCACGCATTGATACCGGAGCATCTTACAGCTAAACTGCTGGCGCATTCTGACAGAGGTTCAGCCATGAAATCCCACTATACCAAAAAAACTCTCAAAGAACTTTTTGGTGCACCCGTACATTTTGGACGGCCACACACGCCCGACGATCAGGCGTGGATAGAATCATTTATCAAAACTTTGAAATATCACAGGGATGCTCCGCGATCATTCTTACTGGTCGATGATATCCTCAGCTGGCTTGACCGCTTCCCGGATATTTATAACAACGATCCGCACAGCTCCTTAAGCTACGTTACCCCGCTTCAAGCGCTGTCGGGCCAGAAGGAGGTGATCCTAAATCAAAGAAAACACAATCTTGAAATGGCTCGTCTGCTGCGTTATACTGCATGGCAGACAAGTCAGCATAGCTCTCACACAGAGCTATCAGAAGTAACTATGCAACCGGCTTGAGGTCAAACTCGCTGAAAAACTCCGTTTTTTGAAAGATTTAACGATCCTTTTTGTAATCTTGTAATAGATGCTTTCGGTAGACCATAAATTCCTAACAATTCATAAATGAACCTTTTCTTATCAATATCTTTAAGTAATTCTTCTATATTTTCTTGAATTTTAGTTAAATTCATATTAGAAATTTGCTTAGTAGCAAGATCACAATAAATTTCTTAAACTAAATCATAATCCATAGTTATTAAAATGTTGATAAAATAGGCATTTTTGTAATTTTTTTTTCGGAGTCGCTTTTTCTAAAATCCACATAATTTTCAAGAGTTTCATATAATTACAGTATTTTTCAAATCAAACAACAAAACACTCCGAATCTGGTTA
>JAAEKY010000983.1 GCA_024227235.1 Desulfobacteraceae bacterium
AGGTTATGGAAAAAATGGTTTTCAATCTGCAGCAATTTTAATAGATGATGAACCCCGCCAGGATTTAAGGTTAATGCCCCAGAAAAAAATCATTGCCGGAATAAAAGCAATGCAAAAGAAATATCCTGATAACAGACTGATGAGACATCTTGAAAATTGTGCTACAGAGTATAGTTGCCCTGCTGGAAAAAATTTCTTTTTAAAAAGATACGAAGCACCTCTTCCTACTGCAAGAGCTTGTAATGCAAGGTGCCTTGGCTGTATTTCTCTGCAGGAAGAAAACCTTATAACATCCCCTCAAAACAGAATTAAGTTCACGCCAAGTTCCAAAGAAATCTCTGAAGTTGCAACTGAGCACATTAAAACTGTAAAAAATCCTGTTGTAAGCTTTGGCCAGGGCTGTGAAGGTGACCCTTTAACCGCATTTAAAGTAATTGAACCTGCTGTTAAAAAAATTCGTGAAAAAACATCTTTGGGCACAATTAATTTTAATTCCAATGCAAGCATGCCTGATCTTGTAGAAAAACTTTTTGATGCAGGTCTTGACTCCATGCGGGTTAGTATAAATTCTATTCGAGAATCATGTTATAATGCATATTTTCGACCCAATGGTTATGAATTCAAAGATGTATTAAA